>NZ_JAQREL010000074.1:0-255 GCF_028599255.1 Pseudoalteromonas sp. Angola-7 | reverse complement strand
TGGTTATGCTTCATATGCACTGGCGTGCTTTTACCAAATTCTAAGCCATCAAATGACCAGCTATAACGTTCCATATTTCCGGTTAAATGCAACTCAATTTCAGCTTCTGGCTCTTGCTGGTTAGTGATCCCTTCAAGTGAGTGTAAATCTGCAAGTGTTAAAACACGGCGACCATTTTTACGTAAACCAATACCAGGATCATCAAGATTTGTTCTAGGCATATCAACGCGCATATCAACTGAAGCTCCATACTCC
>NZ_JAQREL010000073.1:0-255 GCF_028599255.1 Pseudoalteromonas sp. Angola-7 | reverse complement strand
TGGTTATGCTTCATATGCACTGGCGTGCTTTTACCAAATTCTAAGCCATCAAATGACCAGCTATAACGTTCCATATTTCCGGTTAAATGCAACTCAATTTCAGCTTCTGGCTCTTGCTGGTTAGTGACCCCTTCAAGTGAGTGTAAATCTGCAAGTGTTAAAACACGGCGACCATTTTTACGTAAACCAATACCAGGATCATCAAGATTTGTTCTAGGCATATCAACGCGCATATCAACTGAAGCTCCATACTCC
>NZ_JAQREL010000072.1:0-255 GCF_028599255.1 Pseudoalteromonas sp. Angola-7 | reverse complement strand
AGCACATCCTACTTTCTCGTCAGGTTGGCGTACCTTACATCGTTGTATTCATGAACAAATGTGACATGGTTGACGACGAAGAGCTACTTGAGCTAGTAGAAATGGAAGTTCGTGAACTTCTTTCTGAGTACGACTTCCCAGGTGATGACTTACCACTAATTCAAGGTTCTGCTCTTAAAGCACTTGAAGGCGAAAAGCAGTGGGAAGACAAGATCGTTGAGCTTGCAGAAGCACTAGATTCTTACATTCCAGAGC
>NZ_JAQREL010000071.1:0-255 GCF_028599255.1 Pseudoalteromonas sp. Angola-7 | reverse complement strand
ACGCGGCATGGCTGCATCAGGCTTGCGCCCATTGTGCAATATTCCCCACTGCTGCCTCCCGTAGGAGTCTGGGCCGTGTCTCAGTCCCAGTGTGGCTGATCATCCTCTCAAACCAGCTAGGGATCGTCGCCTTGGTGAGCCATTACCTCACCAACTAGCTAATCCCACTTGGGCCAATCTAAAGGCGAGAGCCGAAGCCCCCTTTGGTCCGTAGACATTATGCGGTATTAGCAGTCGTTTCCAACTGTTGTCCCC
>NZ_JAQREL010000070.1:0-255 GCF_028599255.1 Pseudoalteromonas sp. Angola-7 | reverse complement strand
CCTCCTGGCTGTCTGGGCCTTTCCACATCGTTTCCCACTTAACTATGACTTTGGGACCTTAGCTGGCGGTCTGGGTTGTTTCCCTCTTCACGACGGACGTTAGCACCCGCCGTGTGTCTCCCGGATAGTACTTTACGGTATTCGGAGTTTGCAAAGGGTTGGTAAGTCGGGATGACCCCCTAGCCTTAACAGTGCTCTACCCCCGTAAGTATTCGTCCGAGGCTCTACCTAAATAGATTTCGGGGAGAACCAGCT
>NZ_JAQREL010000069.1:0-255 GCF_028599255.1 Pseudoalteromonas sp. Angola-7 | reverse complement strand
CGAGGCCGAAAGGCGTAGTCGATGGGAAACGGATTAATATTTCCGTACTTGGTATAATTGCGATGGGGGGACGGAGAAGGCTAAGCAAGCATGGCGATGGTTGTCCATGTGAAAGTGAGTAGGCTAGTGACTTAGGTAAATCCGGGTTGCTGTTAGGCTGAGACACGAGACGAGCACCCAAGGGTGTGAAGTTGCTGATGCCATACTTCCAGGAAAAGCCTCTAAGCTTCAGATTATACCGAATCGTACCCCAAA
>NZ_JAQREL010000067.1:0-255 GCF_028599255.1 Pseudoalteromonas sp. Angola-7 | reverse complement strand
ACGCGGCATGGCTGCATCAGGCTTGCGCCCATTGTGCAATATTCCCCACTGCTGCCTCCCGTAGGAGTCTGGGCCGTGTCTCAGTCCCAGTGTGGCTGATCATCCTCTCAAACCAGCTAGGGATCGTTGCCTTGGTGAGCCATTACCTCACCAACTAGCTAATCCCACTTGGGCCAATCTAAAGGCGAGAGCCGAAGCCCCCTTTGGTCCGTAGACATTATGCGGTATTAGCAGTCGTTTCCAACTGTTGTCCCC
>NZ_JAQREL010000066.1:0-255 GCF_028599255.1 Pseudoalteromonas sp. Angola-7 | reverse complement strand
CCTCCTGGCTGTCTGGGCCTTTCCACATCGTTTCCCACTTAACTATGACTTTGGGACCTTAGCTGGCGGTCTGGGTTGTTTCCCTCTTCACGACGGACGTTAGCACCCGCCGTGTGTCTCCCGGATATTACTTTACGGTATTCGGAGTTTGCAAAGGGTTGGTAAGTCGGGATGACCCCCTAGCCTTAACAGTGCTCTACCCCCGTAAGTATTCGTCCGAGGCTCTACCTAAATAGATTTCGGGGAGAACCAGCT
>NZ_JAQREL010000065.1:0-255 GCF_028599255.1 Pseudoalteromonas sp. Angola-7 | reverse complement strand
CGAGGCCGAAAGGCGTAGTCGATGGGAAACGGATTAATATTTCCGTACTTGGTATAATTGCGATGGGGGGACGGAGAAGGCTAAGCAAGCATGGCGATGGTTGTCCATGTGAAAGTGAGTAGGCTAGCGACTTAGGTAAATCCGGGTTGCTGTTAGGCTGAGACACGAGACGAGCACCCAAGGGTGTGAAGTTGCTGATGCCATACTTCCAGGAAAAGCCTCTAAGCTTCAGATTATACCGAATCGTACCCCAAA
>NZ_JAQREL010000007.1:0-190267 GCF_028599255.1 Pseudoalteromonas sp. Angola-7 | reverse complement strand
ATAACCGACGACATTACTTGCTTCATCCTATGTATTAACTCGCTCTAATTCGAGCTAAAGTAATTATGGCTTAAAAAGTTAGGCAGGGATCAGTGCGTTTAACTTGACAGTGGGAGTCATACCAACGTTTGGTTTAGCGGCTAAATACCTAATTAACGATAACTGGAGTGTTAACGCAAGCTCTACAGAGCTGTTTCAAGGTCCTGGCCTGCGCGAAAGCTATGTTGATTACAGTACTAACTTTGATAAAGACCTAAAAGCAGAAACCGGTGTAAATAACGCCATTGGTTTTGCCTTTAAAGATCAAAATATTATGGGCTTAGACTCATTTGGTTTTTCATTAAACCTGTTTAAAACCCGTATTGAAGATTACATAGACAACTGGGCAATTGGTAAAGGTCGCCCAATTGGTACCTATGAAAACTCGGGTGATTACGATATAGATGGTTTTGAATCAACACTTTCACTGCGTAAAGCGCTATTTAGTGCGCGTTTAAGTTACTCTAAGTCAGACTCTGAACAACTAGAGACTGGCGAGCAACTGCGTTATGAAGTAGGTGATAGCATTTCACTAAACCTTGGCTACGAAGTACCAAAATACGACTTGAAATTTAACTGGACCAGCCTAGTTAACAGAACTGATGACTCAGTATCAAGCGGTGCTGATATTCATAAAGTGGGTTATCAGGTTCATAACATCAGCATGCAGTGGCTACCAAGCCAGCTTGAAGCACTAAGCATGACCTTAGGTGTTGAGAATATTTTTGATAAAACGTATTACTCTCACGCTTCATACTCAAGCGACACAGTGCAAGATTACGAAGCGGGTCGTAATGTTAAATTAAGCGCGTCTTACGTTTTTTAATTTAATAACTTGCGCATGATTTAAGGCTCAATATTTTATCGAGCCTTTTGCTGTTTAAGGGGGGCGTACCTTAAATAGCATCAATCATACCAATCCGCAATAATACTTAATCATTTTTAGGGGCTAAACGTGTCGCTATCTGCCTTAAAAAGGCTCTCATTTAGAACAATAAATTATTTCAGGGTCAATAATGTCTGATTGGAAACAAAACTTACAAAAGTTCCGTTATGTAATGGACACCTTACTGCTTATTAGCTTTATGCTAGTAAGTGCACCTCAAGCCACCGGCATCCCTTTACACGAATGGTTTAGCCTATTTTTTATTATCCCTTTTGTTATTCACTTACTACTGCACTGGGATTGGGTAACACGCAGTTTTGGCCGTTTATTTGCCAATATAACAGCACGTGAGCGCTTTAATATAGTGTGGGATTACCTACTTTATTTAATGATGTTATTAGTGTTTGTAAGCGGCTTTTTAGTGTCGGTGGCTCTACTACCCGCACTTAATATTAGTTTAAACATTCAAGACTTTTGGTCGAAAATACATCACAATTCAGCCACCTTTATTATGCCCATGCTAGGTGTGCATTTAGCGCTTAATTTTTCTTGGATAGTAAAATTGACTAAACGCATGTTTGCCAAGGAGGCTAAATAATGAAGCACCTAAAACAACAGTGGAAAACCCGCACCAGCATTGTGTTAGTTGTATCTATTTTAGTGAGCCTTTTACTGGTTAGTTTAGAGCTTACCAACTGGGCCGCACAAATAAATCAGCAGGGATACTCCCACGGTGCAGCTGAGGGTGAAAAGCCGAAAATAGCCCCTATTTTGATGTACATTTTACCCTTTGTAAAAGAGCTTATTTTAATAGGCGTACCGATGTTACTTACTTTAGGGATTGCTAAACTATTAGGCTTAATAAAAAGGATGGTTAAAAACAAAGTCTGAATACGAATGCAACACGTATCAAAAACCGGCGTTTATATATACATTGCTAAGTTAGTATGTCTATAAGCGCAGGTTTTTATGAGTTATAAACCAAGTAATTACACACTCCAACACATCACTTTTCTACTTGGCACATTAATTATAGGTGCTGTATTAATAAGCTTTAAAGCTAATGCCGAAAAGGCAATTCCTTTTCAATCGCAATGGCTAAAAAACCACTATGCTGAGCGTACAGCCCATTTTAAGCTACAACCTTTACGCAAAGGCGATATTGTATTTATTGGCGATAGCATTACAGAGCAAGGGCTAAATTGGAGCATACGGTTTAACGACCTACGCGTAAGAAACCGCGGTATTAGTGGCGATATGACCTACGGTGTTTTAGCGCGTTTAAACGAATTAAAAGCAGCCCCACCTAAAGCTATATTTTTAAAAATTGGTGTAAACGATATTTTTAATTACCATTATATAAAGCAAGTTAAAGACTTAGCATCGGTGAGCAACAATATCGAAAAAATAGTGACTCAGCTCAATAACTCACTCCCAAATACACAAATTTATGTACAAAGTATTTTGCCCGATCATCGCAATTTTATTACGCAAATGGCGCAAACCGTTAACCAACAAATCAAAGCAATTGAGCACGCAAATTTTACCTATATAGACTTACACACCGCATTCTTAGGCCCTCAAGGCACGCTTAATGAAACGCTCACGACCGATGGCACCCATTTAAATAAGTCAGGCTACGCCCTTTGGGCTAAACAACTTGCGCCAATAATGAAAACCTTAAAATGAAGAGTTTATTAATTGCTATATTAATGGCGGCAAGCTTTACGTGTGCAGCCAGTAAAGCGCCTGTAAAAAGCTACCCTAACGGCGCGACTAAAGCTGTTATTTTTAGCTACGACGATGGCGTTATACAAGACAGAAAGCTCGTGGAACTATTTAATAAGTACCAGGTTGTTGGCACATTTAATTTAAACTCAGGATTATTTGCTAAAAAGCTACCGTGGATGAAAGCCTTTACCGGTAAAGAGGGCGAATATATAAAGCAAAGTGAAGTAAAAACACTTTATAAAGGCCATGAAATAGCAAGCCACAGTTACTCACATCCGGGCTTTGCGGGCTTAGATACAGCAGAATTAAAATTACAATTAGCCCGCGACAAGCACATTCTATCTCCCATAAAAGGCAGCCCCTTGCAGTCTTTTGCATACCCTTTAGGCTCTTACGATAAAGCCGCTATGAAATTAGTAAAGCAAGCGGGCTTTACTAATGCCCGAACAGTAAACGACACCCTTAATTTTAAACTCCCTACCAACTACATGGCATGGAATCCAACCGTTCACCACTCAAAAGCAATGCCATTAATAGAGCAATATATTGCGCTTAAAAGCAATAAGCTCACTGTCATGATGATTTGGGGTCATTCGTGGGAATTTGATAAAAACACAGTAAATAACAACTGGGATTACGCCGAAAAGCTCGTTCAAACAATCTCAAATAAAGATGATATTTGGTATGTATCGGCTGGAGAGTTCATCGCGTTTTTAGAGAATAAATAAGCGTGAGCAGTGCTAAGTAAAGCTCATATAAGCCCATTTAAATGAAGTAAGAGTAATTAATTCATCCTGAAGCAGTATCCATACCTCATCTATTAACTCACTTCGAGTAACTGCGAAACTTCGTTTCGGTTCACTCTCACCTAGCGGGCGGACTACCACTGATATTAGCGCCACTCTGAGTGGCCTCGAGTCCGTCCCAACACAAATTTCAGACATAAAAAAACCCTAACCAATTTGGTTAGGGTCATAAAAAGTGGTACCAGCGGCCGGGCTCGAACCGGCACGCCTTTCGGCAGGGGATTTTGAATCCCCCATGTATACCAATTTCATCACGCTGGCGTCATTTTTCTTTAACCTTCTAAACACGAGAAGATAAAGAAAAACCACTTTAGAGCTCAGGATTATTTATGTGCCTTCGTCTCTATGCCAAGCATTATACAAACAATAGGGGTGGCAGCAAGCGTTTTATGACATTAGCCTGATCAACCGCTTAACATTTAGACAGTCTGTGCAAAATGTCGTTTACTGGTTGAAGTATTAAATACAGCTAATAGTAACGCCAAGGTATATCACTGAACTATAGCGCTTAGTATTTGTGAGCTTTTTTGCTAAACTAGCGCGCATATTAACAGTGAGAGTGTATTTATGTCGGGTGAGTTTCCACGAGCTGGTTTTTGGCGTCGTTTTGCGTCGTTAGTTTATGATACGTTAGCTATTATTGCGTTTGCTATGTTAACGGTTGTGCTCTATTTGTTTGCCGTACAAGGGCTTATTTCACTTGATGTTATTAGTTTAAATGGTGCTGAAGATGTATCGGCACTTATTCAAGAGTCACTGCTGCTGTCGAGTATTCGAAGCGCCCTACTTGTTATTGTTACTTTAGTATTTTTTGGCTATTTTTGGACTAAAAGCGGGCAAACTATTGGCATGCGCGCATGGCGTTTAAAAGTACAAACTAGTGAAGGAAACTTAATTAGTTGGCCGCAGTCTATTGTTCGCAGCCTTAGTGCCCTGCTTGGTTTAGGTAATCTTGTGGTATTAATTGATTTTAAAAACAAAAAAGCGCTGCAAGACTATGTCTCAAAAACTGAGGTAATTACTCTTACAAAAGAAGAAAACAAACGTATTTACCGCGAGCTAGATTAATACCCATTTATACCAATGCGCAATAATACTTAATTATTTTGCTGAGCTAACTTGTCGCTACCTGCGTTAAAAAATTCTCATTTACGGCTGCATGGATGCAGAAGGTAGAGCAATGCAGGAGCAATTGCCGAGAACAACTAAATAGCGATTTTTTTCCTAGCTATCAACAGGTTTTTCCAGCCACAAAATTGATCACTTAATTAAGCTGAATGGTATTAGTTTTTGAATAACGCATTATAAAAACAAAAAAGGTGACCATAGGTCACCTTTTTAGTATTAAATAAGCGCTTATAACGGCTATACCCGCTTATTCATCATGTACGTAGCAAAGCCTATAAATAGTATACTTGGCAATACCGCGCCTATAATAGCAGGTATTTGATAAACCATTACCACAGGGCCAAATATCTCATTTATTAAGTGAAATACAATTCCCGTTACTACACCCATAATGATACGCGCACCCATAGTAACGGTACGTAACGGGCCAAATATAAACGACAGTGCAACCAGTAGCATTACGGCAACAGACACAGGCTGCATTAGCTTACGCCACAAGGCCAGCTCATAGGTGCTGGTATCTTGCTCATTTTGCTGTAAATACCCTAAGTACGACCAAAGCCCTGTAAAGGAAAGCGACTCAGGCTTTACCGATACAACACCAAGCTTTTCGCCCGTTAATTGCGAAGGGTAAAACTCTTCATCAATGTGTTCACTGCTTATTTGCTCATCGCTAATATGAACCTTGTTTACATCGCGTAATAACCAACCTTCATCACGACCAATGGCCACTTTAGCTTTGGTTATTTGAGTTAAATCGAGTGACTTATCAAATTGATACATGTGCACACCGTTTAAACGGCCGTTTTGATCTACATCTTCAATATTAATAAAGTTGTTGCCATCTTTAGCCCATACGCCTTTTTGTGCATTGAATACGTCGCCGCCATAAATTGCCTGATTACGCATTTCTTTGGCGTGTTGTTGCGCCTCTGGTGCGCCCCACTCACCAAGAGCCATCATACACACAGCCATAAACACGGCGGTTTTCATTACCGAGCCTATAATTTGCAAGCGCGACATACCCGCAGCTTGCATTACCACCAGCTCACTGTTTGAAGCCAGTGCACCTAAGCCTGTTAAGCCACCAATAAGCGCCGCCATCGGGAAGAATATAACTAAATCGCCCGGCATACTGTAAAAAGTGTAAAGCGTTGCGGTCATTAAATCGTAGCTGCCACGACCAACCGACTTTAGCTGATCAATAAACTTAATTAATGTACTAATCCCTACTAGCACCAACAAAGCAAATCCGGTGGTTTGTAAAATGCTGCGGCCTAAGTACCAATCGAGTGTTTTCATCATGCGCTTAACTCCCGTTTTGTTACAACGGCTTTAAGCCAGGCGCCCAATGGGCGACCTTTTATAATTAATAAACTACCTATAAATAAAGCGCTCAAGTGAATCCACCACAAACCAATTGAAGGCGGTATTTTGCCATCTTCTACGGCAAATTTTGCAGCATTGAGTAAGATAAAATAACCTAAGTACAAGCTAATGGCTGGCACTAATTTAGCAAACTTACCTTGGCGCGGATTAACCACACTTAGCGGTACTGCTATTAACGTTAGTAACGGAATAGAAAGCGGTATTGCAATACGCCACTGCCACTGGGCTATAGATTCAGAGGTATTGAGTGGCAATAGTTGATTAGTAGGTATTGCTTCTAATTTACGGCGCTGATGCTCTATTTCTTGCTCGCGTATTTGTACGCTGTAGCCATCAAACTGCGTTAAATTAAGAGCCGGTGTTTTGCCATCGGTTTCGTAGCGTTTGCCATCGGTTAGCACTAATTGTTGCTCACCGTTTATTGCCTCTACCACCACACCTTGTTCGGCATACACTAAACGTGCAAGATCATCTTTTTCGGTATCTGGCAGCTGCGCTACAAATACTTTGTTAAGCTCTTTACCGCCGTTTTCAATGTTATGAATAAACACCACGGCTTTTTCATTACCGGTTTGTTGAAACCGCCCAGCCCTTAACGCAGATAAACCCGCATCGGCTTTGGCTTGCTCTTTTAATTGGTACTCTTGCTCACTCGCCCACGGCGCAAGGTACATGGTAAGAGAGGCTGCTAATATAGCCAAACCCACACTCGAAATTAAAGTAACGCGTACCACATACCATTCACTCACCCCACAGGCTTTAAGAACGGTCATTTCGCTGTCGGCGTAAATGCGGCTGTAGGCTAAAATAATGCCCAAAAATATACTCAATGGCAGGATCAGCGAAGCTAATTGCGGCAGTTTAAGCGCAATCATCGATAATACTAATTTGGCAGGAATGCTCCCTTCAGAGGCATCTCCTAAAATAACCACAAACTTTTGTGACACAAAAATGGTCATTAAAGTTAAAAATACGGCGACCTGCGATTTTAAAACCTCAGCGGTCAAATAACGAAAAATAAGCAATGCTCGCCCCTGTTAAACATAGAATTTCACTACAATAGTGATAATTTGATAATAAAGTAGCTATTTTACCCAGTTTTATCTGGTAAATAAGTCGTTATTATAAGCTAACAAAATTAATTATCCTACCTAAGTGCACGATATATTGTTGCATTAGTAGCCCTTAAACATATAAAGTTCAATTACACAGTAAGAGTCAGAAAAAATCAGCTAAAATTAAGATTATCTCTACATAAGTTACGTAGCGAAGACTAGATTTTATTTTTTTAGCCCCAATTAATAACGTATATGACTCACAACCAGGAGTAACAATGGAATTTAACGTAAAAAGTGGTAGCCCAGAAAAACAACGCAGCGCGTGTATTGTCGTTGGCGTTTACGAACCACGTAGGTTATCCCCCATTGGTGAACAACTCGATAAAATCAGCGATGGTTATATCTCAAATTTACTACGCCGTGGCGACCTAGAAGGTAAGCCGGGGCAAGTGTTATTATTGCATCATGTACCTAACGTTTTAAGCGAGCGCGTATTGCTTGTTGGCTGTGGTAAAGAGCGCGAGCTTGATGATAAGCAATATAAGCAAATAATTTCTAAAACAATTAATACCTTAAACGAAACCGGCTCAATGGAAGCGGTGTGCTTTTTAACAGAGCAACACGTTAAAGGTCGTGATACCTACTGGAAGGTTCGCCAAGCGGTAGAAACAACACAAGATTGCCTATACACATTTAACCAGCTAAAAAGCAAAAAAGTAGACCCTCGTCGTCCACTTCGTAAAATTGTGTTTAACGTACCAACACGTCGCGAGCTGACCATTGGTGAAAGCGCTATTGAGCATGGCTTAGCCATTGCCGCAGGTAGTAAGCTATGTAAAGACGTAGCCAACATGCCACCTAATATTTGTAACCCTGCTTATTTAGGCGAACAAGCGCAAGAGCTGGCTAGCAATTTTGACAACATCACCGTTGATATTATTGGCGAAGAAAAGATGGCCGAACTAGGTATGAACTCGTACTTAGCAGTTGGTCGCGGCAGTGATAACGAATCGGTTATGTCGGTTATTAACTACAAAGGTGCAAGCGATGAGCAAGCGCCTATTGTGCTAGTAGGTAAAGGCTTAACGTTTGACTCGGGCGGTATTTCAATTAAGCCAGGCGAAGCCATGGATGAAATGAAATACGACATGGGCGGCGCAGCCGGTGTAATTGGCGCTATGCGCGCACTGGCACAAATGCAGCTGCCTATTAACGTAATTGGCGTTTTAGCCGGCTGTGAAAACATGCCAAGCTCTAATGCGTATCGCCCTGGCGATATTTTAACAACAATGTCGGGGCAAACCGTTGAAGTGCTTAATACTGATGCCGAAGGCCGATTAGTATTATGTGATGCGTTAACTTACGTTGAGCGTTTTGACCCAGATACAGTAATTGACGTAGCAACACTAACAGGCGCATGTATTGTTGCCCTTGGTGCACACGCAACAGGTTTACTGTCAAACCACAACCCACTTGCGCATGATTTATTAAAAGCGTCTGAGCAAAGTGGCGACCGTGCATGGCAGTTACCACTGTGGGATGACTATCAAGATCAACTCGATAGCCCATTTGCTGATTTTACAAACTTAGGCGGGCGCTCTGCTGGTACTATTACCGCAGCGTGTTTCTTATCTAAGTTTACTAAAAAGTATAACTGGGCTCACCTAGACGTAGCCGGTACCGCGTGGCGCAGTGGTGCTAAAAAAGGCGCAACAGGTCGCCCTGTTCCTATGCTTACTCAGTATTTATTAAACCGAGCGGGTGTAAGCGAAGCTACGCACGACTAATAACCTAATTAACCTGAGCCTTATTTAGAAAAGCCACTCAGCAGATATTTTTAGCGCTAACAACGTTAAATTTATTTGCCATAGGCAAAAATATTTTAACCAGAGCTTAGGTTATTTAACTTGTATTAAGGCGCCATTTGGCGCCTTTTTTATTGCTGTAATTATCTGGGTATTAATTGAAGCAAACCCTGTTATATGGCAAAATCTGCCTCTTAATTTATGTGTATCAACTATGTGCACATTCAATGTCATGGGAAACCCCGATACAATGAACATGAATGCTCAATTTTTCGTTCTAAAGCAACAAGATGAATCTAAAGCGCAGGCTGATGATCATTTTGCTTTAGCAGCTCAAATTGCCGCAGAGCAGTATCGATTAGGGCATCGTGTATTTATTTTTGTAGATAACGAACACACCGCCTATGCCATTGACGAAACCATTTGGGCATTTGATCCCGACAGTTTTGTGCCGCATAACCTGCAAGGCGAAGGCCCTAAAGCCGGCGCACCAGTAGAAATAGGCACCACGCCTCCTGTTGGCAAACGTAACGTTTTAATTAACTTAGCTAATAACCTGCCTGATTTTATTAGGCGTTTTAGCCAAGTTTTTGATTTTGTACCAGTAGAGTCTGTAGCTAAACAAGCCGCTCGTGAGCGCTTTAAAAAGCTGCGCCAACTTGGTGCCAATATCAGCACGCAAGAGATTAATAGCTAGCCGTTTAGGATAAAGCTAACCAACTAATTTAAGTACTTATTTAAGGTTCTGTGTAATGGATAAAACCTACAATCCGCAAGATATTGAACAGTCGCTATACCAAGACTGGGAACAAAAAGGCTACTTTAAGCCATCTGGCCAAGGCGTACCGTATTCGATCATGATCCCGCCGCCAAATGTCACCGGTAGCTTGCACATGGGCCACGCCTTCCAAGATACAATAATGGATACCCTTACGCGTTTTAAGCGTATGCAAGGTAACAACACATTATGGCAAGTAGGTACTGACCACGCGGGTATTGCAACGCAAATGTTGGTTGAGCGTAAACTACACGCTGAAGAAGGTAAAACACGTCACGATTTAGGCCGCGAAGATTTTATTAATAAAATTTGGGAATGGAAAAACGAATCTGGCGGTACTATCACTAAACAGCTTCGCCGTCTTGGCGCATCGGTTGATTGGGACCGTGAACGCTTTACGATGGACGATGGCTTATCTGAAGCGGTTAAAGAAGTCTTTGTACGTCTTCACAAAGAAAACCTAATTTACCGCGGTAAGCGCCTAGTAAACTGGGATCCAAAATTACACACAGCTATTTCAGACCTTGAAGTTGAAAACAAAGACAAACAAGGCCACATGTGGAATTTGCGCTACCCACTTGCTGATGGCGTTAAAACACAAGACGGCAAAGACTACATTGTCGTAGCAACAACACGTCCAGAAACCATGCTAGGTGACTCAGGTGTTGCAGTAAACCCAGATGACGAACGCTACACAGATTTAATTGGTAAAGAGATTTTACTGCCTATCGTAAATCGTCGTATCACAATTGTTGCAGATGAACACGCTGATAAAGACAAAGGCACGGGTTGTGTAAAAATCACCCCAGCACACGACTTTAACGATAACGAAGTTGGCAAGCGTCATAAAATGCCAATGATCAATATTTTCGATAAAAACGCTGCTATTCTAAGCCAAGGTGAAACATACACCTTTGACGGTAAAGAACTTGAGTTTGATGCGCCAATTCCTGAGCGCTTACACGGCCTAGACCGTTTTGCTGCACGTAAAGCGATTATCGCAGAATTTGAAGAACTTGGTTTACTTGAAAAAATCGAAGACCATGCGTTAACTGTACCTTACGGCGACCGCTCTGGTGTGGTTATTGAGCCACTCCTTACCGACCAATGGTATGTACGTGTTGCACCACTTGCAGAACCTGCAAAAGATGCCGTTAAAAATGGCGACATTCAGTTTGTGCCTAAACAATACGAGAACATGTATTTCTCGTGGATGAACGACGTACAAGATTGGTGTATTTCACGCCAGCTTTGGTGGGGTCACCGTATTCCAGCTTGGTACGACAGCGAAGGCAACGTTTACGTTGGCCGCGATGAAGCTGAAGTACGCCGCGACAACAACATTGCCGATGATGTTGCGCTAAGCCAAGACGAAGACGTACTTGATACCTGGTTCTCATCTGCGCTGTGGACGTTCTCAACGCAAGGTTGGCCAGAGAACACGGATGATTTAAAAACCTTCCACCCGTCTGACGTGTTAGTAACGGGCTTTGATATTATTTTCTTCTGGGTTGCGCGTATGATCATGATGACGCTGCACTTTATAAAAGATGAAAATGGTAAGCCGCAAGTGCCGTTTAAAACAGTGTATGTTACTGGCCTAATACGTGATGACAACGGCGATAAAATGTCTAAGTCAAAAGGTAACGTACTTGACCCACTAGATATGATTGACGGCATCGAGCTTGAAGATTTAGTACAAAAGCGTACTGGCAACATGATGCAGCCTAAACTTGCCGCTAAAATCGAAAAAGACACGCGCAAAGTATTTGCAAATGGTATTGAAGCACACGGTACCGATGCGCTTCGCTTTACCCTTGCAGCAATGGCATCAACCGGTCGTGATATCAACTGGGATATGAACCGCCTAGAAGGTTACCGTAACTTCTGTAATAAACTATGGAACGCAAGCCGTTACGTATTAATGAACACAGAAGAGCAAGATTGTGGCTTCAACGATGCACAAAAAGAGTTCTCATTAGCAGATCGTTGGATATTAGGTCAATTTGAAGCAACGGTTAAAACCTACACTGAGCACCTTGATAACTACCGCTTTGATTTAGCCGCTAACACACTTTACGAATTCACTTGGAACCAGTTCTGTGATTGGTACTTAGAGCTGACTAAGCCGGTATTATTTAAAGGCAATGAAGCACAGCAACGTGGTACACGTAATACACTCATTACGGTACTAGAAAGCCTACTGCGCTTAATGCACCCAATGATGCCATACATTACCGAAACTATTTGGCAGCGCGTTGCACCACTTGCAGGGCTTGAAACTAAAGGCACCAGCATCATGGTACAGGGCTTCCCTGTTTATAATGAAGCAAACGTTGATGCCCAAGCTATGGACGACTTAGAGTGGGTTAAACAGTTTATTTTAGCAATTCGTGTTATTCGTGGTGAGATGGACATTAGCCCTAGTAAGCCACTTAACGTGTTGCTAGCTAACGCATCAAGCGATGATGTGCGCCGTATTAACGAGAACGAGTCATTTATTGCCTCGCTTGCTAAACTTGAATCGTTCACCCTGCTTGAAAACAAAGACGATGCACCAGCGTGTGCAACATCCTATGTTGGCAACCTTGAAATTATGATCCCTATGGCGGGCTTAATTGATGTTGAAGCAGAGCTTGCACGTATAAACAAGCAACTCGAAAAAGCAGAAAAAGGCCTAGCCCAAGTGCAAAACAAGCTGGCTAACGAAAAGTTTGTAAATAACGCACCAGAAGCAGTACTTGCAAAAGAAAATGCTAAATTAGCTGAATTCACTGATGCCAAAACCAAGCTACTTGAGCAAAAAACTAAAATAGAAAGCTTATAATTTTAGTTGCCTGCTAAAGCAATTTAGCAGGCATTAAAAAAGCCGCTCACTGTTAAAGTGAGCGGCTTTTTTGTGCCCTGCGATTAACCACAAGGCACCGCTACATTAAAACTTGTAGTTGTACTGAGCGCCAACAAGTACAGCGTGACCTTTAGACTCAAAGCCCCACTCACTGCCTGACTCATCAGCTTCAGTAAATGTTTGTGTTTTACCACGAATAATACTTACACCTAAATCAACATTTGATTGCGTGTCGATAGTGTAGTTACCACCAAACGAGAACCAAAAACGGTCTGTATCAGGGATAGAGATAGATAGGTGAGTTTGCGATACTGGCGACTCATCAAACGCTACACCTGCACGAAGTAGTAAGTCTTCGTTATATTGATAATCTGTGCCGATAGAGTAACGAAACGCATCGTCAAACTGCTCTTGCTTTTCAAATGCAACAAACTTGTCGCCTGTTGGTGCAGTTACTTGCGCTTCTAGTGACTCAAAGCTGCTCCAACCTGTCCATAATACGCTGTAGTGTAAGCCAAGTTTTTCATCTAACTGGTGAGAACCAGAAAACTCAGCGATAGCTGGTAAGGTTAGCTCTACAGAACCTGGTAGTTGTGCACCACCAGTGCCGCCTACTGCTACTGGTAAGTCATTTGAGAAATCACCTTCAAATGTGATGTCTGTTTCGCTGCGGTAGTTAAAACCAAAACGGCTATTTTCGTCTAGTTGGTACATTAAACCAACGTTTAAACCTAGGCCAGTGTCGTCACCTTGAAGGTTTACTGCATCAGCACCAAAATCAAAGCCACTTGTATTAGCGCCTACTTTACGGATTACGGTTGCATCTGCATAAATGTAGTTTAAGCCAATACCAAAGCTAAATTGCTCAGTTACTTTATAAGCAACGCTTGCATTAAGGTTAACGGTGAAAATTTCTGTCTCGCCTGCAATTTGGCCCGCTACGTAGTCATCGTTAAACTCTGTAGATAAACCAAAGTTAGAAAACGCGCCAAAACCTAGCGATACTTTATCGTTATACGGCATAGTAAAGTAAGCGGCAGGTACAACTGCGCTTGGTGCTATGCTGTCATCATCTAGGGCACTTGGATCAATACCGTTATTGGTTTGCGTCCCTTCTAAGCTCACATCTGGAATTACACCAATAGCAGCAACACTAAGTTGCTTATCTTTAAATAAAGTCATTAATGCAGGGTTGCGAGCAACAACAGACGCATCATCTGCGATAGATGCTTCACCTGCGTATGCACGGCCTAAACCTGACGCGTTTTGCTCTGCTAATTGAAACGCGGCTGCAAAACTATCAGCCGAAACAAATGCAAGCGAAGCTGCAATAAGAGTTTTAGAAAATTTCATTGTTGTGTCCTTAACCAAACAAGCGTTTGGGTATCTATGTGTTGTTATTAGGATTTTAAACTTGGCTACACTACCTTAATTTTTTATAAAAAACTGTAACAAAGCGACAAAAAACACCAAAAAACACGTTTTTTAACTACATTTTAACAACTATTTAAAACTCATCGGAGCAGAAATGTGTTATTAGAGCTTATACTCTAATTGTAATTAATTATCATTTAGATTGACTTGTAATTCCCTGCATTTTAAACTCATTACAAAATCACAAAGGAAGCAAATAGGTGATCATTTTACTTATTATTGCAGGGCTCATTTTTTGTGGCGCCAGTGTGTTTTGTTTTTATAAAGCAAACTATTGTGCCTGCACACAAGCCGGCCAATGCGATAACCCCGTAAACCATTACTGGTTAGGGGCCATGCTAAATGCATTAGTGTCGTTAGCTTTTTGCTGTATTGCACTGCATGTGCAGCAAGGAACATTATTATGGCTAACGTTAATGGCGAGTTGTTTTTTAGGCGCTTATATTTCTGCTAAACGCGAAAAACTTAAACGCTGTAAAAAAGCTAATTCAACAAGTGCTCTTTTAACAAACGAGCCAAATTAATTTGATAGTCGAGTGGCTTGATACTCGACACTATTTTAATACTTTGATCAGGCTCATTTAAGTCTAAGTCTTTAGGGGTGACGTGGTGCCCGTGTTTAGCATTATAAAATAGCTTAACTTTAGGCTTGATGGGATTTGATTTATTGCCCTCGAGCACGAGAGCTAATCGCTCATTGGTTAATTTAACAATAGTGCCTACTGGGTGCACACCTAAACATTTAATAAAGTGCTGTACTAGCTCTGCATCAAATAGCTCTTTGTTAGCCAACAAATAACGCAGCGCATTAATGGGTTCATCCCCTTCTTGATGCGGTCTATCGGCTGTTAACGCATCGTACACATCAACAATCGCCATTATGCGCGCTGGGCGACTAAGCTTTTCAGCTGTTATACCACGCGGATAGCCTGAGCCATCTAATCGCTCATGGTGGTTAACTATCATGTCGAGTATAAGGGGGGTAATGCCTTTTTCACCTTTAACCAAACCTAAACCTTGAGCCACATGGCGTTTAATAATATCCATTTCGCTGCTAGTGAGTTTACTTGGCCTAGAAATAATCCCCTGCGGGAGTTTAGCTTGGCCTAAGTCGTGAAGTAACGCGCCCATAGCAAGCTGCTGCACGGCTTCTTCTTTATATCCTAAATATTTAGCAAATACGGCGGTAAAAATAGCGCAGTTAATCATGTGGCGCCAATTGTAGCTATGTTTGTCTTTTATGCGGGTTAAAATGGTCATTGCGCTGGTATTTCTAAATACCGAGCTGACTATATCGTTAGCCATTTCATCAATCACCTTTAAATTAACCGACAACCCTGTGGTTACATCGCCATACAAAGCTTGCAGCTTGCGATTATGCTGCTCAAAGTTGATGCTGGCTTTGGCAAATTCTTGCTCAAGGGTAATCGCAGGTTTTACAGCGGGTGGTTTTGTTTTACTGCTTGAAGTGGTGCTCTTTTGTGGGGGCGCACTCTTAGGTTTGTACTTATCGGGTATGGCGGCATCGCCTTTGGTAAAGTCGATAAGCAGCTCTAAAACGCCTTCGGTTACTAAGCGTTTTATAATTGCCTGGTTTCGCACTAAGCCACTGGTTTTTATTTTTATACTGTTGAGCCCTTCATGCTGTTTGGTAACACTGTCAACAAACATACCTGGGGTGAGCTCTGAAATGGGTAACGCGATGAGCATGGCAGAAGCGTTTTCTACAATTAAATATGCCTACTAAATAGCATTGTTTAACCCTAAAAGTCTACTTTTTGAGATTTAGCAAATAATAAATAACTAGATCCATACTAAAAAGTACAAATCTAGTTATTTCATATTAAGTATTAAGCATTAAGCATTAAGCATTACATTGTGTTGCCAACATACTATGTATTGAATCGCTCGATATAGGCTTTGACAATAAAAACCCTTGTACTTGGTTGCAGCCATTATCTTGTAAAGTTTTGAGTTCGCTTTCCATTTCAACGCCCTCTGCAATCGCTATTAAATTAAAATTATGAGCAAGCGTTATAATGGCCTCTACGATAGAAACATCACTTTTACTATCAAGTTTAGAGATAAACGAGCGATCAATTTTTAATTTGTCAGCGGCAAATTGCTTTAAGTAAGCCATATTAGAGTAACCGGTACCAAAGTCATCTATCGCAAATTTAACACCAAGCTCTTTTAGAGCAGAAATAATAGTTGTTACTTTTTCTGATGATTCTAATAATGCCGATTCGGTCACTTCAAGCTCGAGTAGTTCAGGGCTTAATCCCGACTCAGACAACGCACTCTTTACATCACTTACAAGGCAGCCCTGTGTAAAGTGATGCGCAGAGCAGTTAATAGCTAATACAATTTTTTGATTATATTGCGCTTCCCACTTTGCGGCTTGCTCGCATGTTTGGTTTAAAATCCATTGCGTAATAGGAATAATCAAGCCACTTCGCTCTGCTGCCGGTATAAATTCAGCAGGTGAAACTTGCCCAAGCTCTGCATGCTTCCAGCGTAATAAGGCTTCCACACCAACAACTTTACGACTATTTATATCAAACTGCGGTTGGTAGTCTAAATAAAGATCGTGCTGCTCAAATGCTTGCCTTAATTGTGTTTGCACATAAAGCTTACGAACCCCTTCTTCACCCATATGCGGTGCGTAAAAACTATATGCATTTTTACCACTGTCTTTTGCATCATAAAGCGCAACATCAGCCGCTTTTAGCATTTCTTCAAAGCTTGTTTCATGCTCTGGATAACGCGCAACGCCAATAGAAGGCGTAATAACAACTTGGTAGTCGTCAATTACAAATGCGGTATTAAACAAAAATAGCATTTCTTTTAATAAAATATTTAGCTGAGCAAGCCCTTGAGTATTGGCTAATAGTAAAAATTCATCTCCCCCTAAACGCGATATAAAATGGCTTTCATTATTAAATTGCTGCAAACGTTTTGCTACTTCAACTAACACTAAATCGCCAGCGCCATGCCCTAATGAGTCGTTAATCGCTTTAAAGTTGTCTAAATCAAGTAAAATGAGCACAACTTCTTGTTGCGTGTAACGGGCCTTAGCAACAGCTTTATCAAACTCTTCGGTTAGCTTCCAGCGGTTAATTAAGCCTGTTAACGGGTCATGCATCGCCATATAAGCTAGTTTTTCGGCTGCGGCTTTCTGTTCAGATATATCATGAACACTAATAAATGCGCCAAGCAGCTTTTGCTCTTGCAAGTTTGGATACGCTCTAATTTCTAACGAAAAGGTATGGCCGTGATCATTCGTGTACTCTAATAGCTCAGCCGAGAACTCTTTTGCACTATTTATGTTATCAAGCAAGCTAGGTATAAATGTCGCGTTATGACCAAACAACTCGTTTAGCGTGTAATTTGCATCAACCACATCTTGAGCTATAGCCGTGAGTTTATAAGCCGCTTTATTTAAATAGCGACATCCCCCGTCTAAATTCACAATAATAATTGGTTGGCCTATGCTATCGAGCAATAACTTGGTTTGTATCTCGTGTAGTTTTAAACTTTCTAGTGCGGTGTATTCACGCTTTACCGATAACCCTAACTTATTGTTAAACCAATATACTAAAAACAACATAGCGCCACTTAAGCCAATGGCTATGTATACATAAATAATCCACTCGGCTAAGTAATCTTTTACTGCTAAGCCGGTGACTAGATAAAGGGCGGTGTCGCCTATGCGCTTATAGTTATATAAACGGTTCTTTTTATCGTAGTAATCAGCACTTTTTAAGGTGCCTGAGTTTGACGTACTCACCATGCTATCTAAAAGCTTAGGGTAGTTTTGCTCAGAGCTAGGTAAAAGGCGTGGGTAATGGATTAAATCACTATATGTATTATCTAAACGTATAGCTAATATGCCATGCTTACCCACATCTATAGAGGCAAAAAGTGCAGTAATTGCATCCAGTGGCATTTGTGTAGAGACCCAGCCCGACAACTCGCCACTTCTTTGTGTAGGAATAATAAGATGCAGAGAGTTATTGCCTTGATCGGCGTATAACGTTTCACGCAAAGGCGGTTTTGCTTTAATAAAGCTTTCAAGCTCTACGTGCTCTGCCCCAAGGACAATATCGCCTAAAGAGTTGTATACGTTTATATTTGCCAGTGAGTATTGCAGCGACTGGTTATAAGCGAACACTTCTTGCTTTTGTAAAATCTCCTGCTGATTTATAAACTGATCTATTTTTCTTAGCGAGCTTAAACGCGGAAAAATAAGACCATCATAAATACGTGACTCTAATGCTAAATTAAGATTGTACTGTTGCGCTATGGTGTGCTTTTGAATTTGCGTATAACTCATGTACAAAAAGCAGCAAAGTAACAGTAATGTCCCGCCCCAAAAGCTTGCCCACTTAAAGGTTTTATTAACTAAAAACGACTTTATATTTAGCTTAGGTTTAGTTTTATCTAGCTCAACACCAATAATGCTATTCATGTATTTATAACCTTAACAGTTAAATTTTAAAGCTCATCACAGCATCATTAAGATCTGCCGCTAAATTATTAAGTTCCTGCGTAGCAACAAATGTCTGATTTGCGCCACTGGCCGTAGAGGTAGATAACTCTTTTACATTGTCTATATTTCGGTTGAGCTCTTTCGTTGCCATAGCTTGTTGTTCTGTGGCTGTAGCAATCACAATATTTTTACCGTTTATCTCACTAATTGCCCGCGTTACTTTATCAAGTGAGGTGCTTACTTGCTCAGATTGAGTGAGGGTATAGCCTGCTTTTTGCGAGCTCTCTTTTAAAGACTCCACGGTGTTTTTGGTATGGTGTTGAATGTTACTAATTAACGACTCAATCTCTTTAGTAGACTCTTGCGTACGATGAGCAAGCGATCTTACTTCTTCTGCAACAACAGAAAAACCGCGGCCATAGTCTCCTGCACGAGCAGCTTCAATAGCGGCATTAAGTGCAAGTAGGTTGGTTTGATCGGCAATACTTTGAATAACGACCAAAACACTGGCTATTTCATCTGTGCTTTTTTCGAGTGAGCTGGTGCTGCTAGATACGGCTAATACTTCATTTACTAACTCAGAAATTGCGCGCATTGACTCATCTAAATTAGCCTTTGCTTGCTGCGCATCTTGGTCGGATGATTGCGATAACGCCGAGGTGACACTGGCATTATGCGAAACTTCGTCAATCGCAATATTCATTTGCGAAATTGATTCTGAAGACTGATCTATTTGCTCACTTTGCGAGCGTAAATCATTATTACTTTGCGCCATCACTTCATTAATTTGAAATGCAGCTGAGGACAGGTTTTGTGAGCTTAAAGTAATTTTTTCAACCATGCTTGATAAGTTATGCTGCATTGTGCGCATACTATGAAAAAGCAAACTGGTTTCGTCATTATGTGCTTCGTTAATTTCAATTTGGTTGTTTAAATTGCCCTGTGAAATGCTATTTAACAGTATTACAGCCTGATTCAGTGGAGTAACAATACTGCGAATAAACAACATTCCCAGCAATATATTAATTATCACAGCGGCTAAAATAACAGCAACAAGAATTATGATTGCGTTATTGAATGTTTGATCCGCAGAGCGAGTTGCTTTGCTCACGCCCACTTCATTATATTTAATAAGTGCGCCTAAGTGGCGGTATAGCTCACTGCCTTTAACAGCCAGCTCTTTATTGAGCTCAATTGAGCGCTGCTGGCTTAGCGAGTTGTTTTCTATTTTGCCAATAAGCTCATTTAGGCTTTGAAAATAAGTATTAACCGCAGTACTGAGCTGATTAGCTATTGCGGTTTTTTCTGGATCATTATGTGCATTTTTTAAAGTAAATAAGGTGGTTGTAATATTTGCTTCGTTTTGCACAATAATTTGTTTACTCGTGGCAATCACTGAGGAGAGCTCTGTGGCACGAATGCGCTGACCTTCTAAGCGAATACTCGCAATATCATTACTTAGCTCTTGCGCTTGTATAAGGCCTGGCACCCAATACTCATTAATGGTGTTCGTTATAGAGTTAACTTTAGATAAAACAAAAAAAGCACCGCTACCAATTAGGCATGATACTAATGTTAAAAATGCGCAAAATAATACAGCTCGTTTTGCGATGCTTACTTTTCTAATATCCATTATATTTCACAGTAGTTTAAATTGTGCGCAATGCTACGCTGTAAACTTTATAATGAAAATTGTACTCAAATGTTACTGTATCTGTACGTGCGTATGTACTGCCTATACCTTGGTATAGGGTGATTGATCCTAAAGTTAATGAGGTGTTTTATTGGGTATTTACTCATTAACCATTCATCGAAGAAAGTAACATTTCGTTCATTCTTACTAATTCGGCAAATGAACTGGCTTGCATTTTTTTAGACGCATTCGCACGGTGAATTTTTACTGTTATTAGGCTTAAATTAAGCTCAGATGCAATTTGTTTATTAAGTAAACCACTTACAGCCATACTCATTACTTCTCTTTCTCGCATACTTAACTGCTTATATTTTTGTTGTAATTGCAGTAGCTTTAGATGCGATTGGCTTTTTTGTAGGCCTTGCATTATTGCATCAAGTAAGTCTTGCTCTCTAAAAGGCTTAGTTAAAAAGTCGATAGCACCGGCTTTCATTGCCTTAACCGACATAGCAATATCGCCATAACCCGTTATAAAAATAATGGGGATTTGTAAGCCTAATTGCTTTAAGTTATTTTGAAAATCTAGCCCATTATCCAAATTAACTCTCACATCTAATATTAGGCAACTAGGGCGAGTTTGATCTACAGTGGCATTAAAATCGTGAATAGAACCATAGCCGCAAAAGTCTAATCCTACAGAGCGCACAAGGCTGCCTATAGCCTCACGAATTGCTTGTTCATCATCAATCACTATTACTAAAGGCTTATTCATATACTTCTCCCCCATCACATTGAGCCTTTAGGCTTAATATGACACATGCTCCCCCTGTTGGATTGTTACTAATCTTAATGATCCCGTTATGATCTTTAATAATAGTGCTACAGATAGTAAGCCCCATTCCCATGCCATTTTTTTTGGTTGTGTAAAACGCATTAAAAAATTTTGACGCACTATCACTTTTAAAACCAGGCCCATTATCTTTCATTATTATCTCTATATTTGGGCCATTTATTTGTACCGTAATACTAATTTTTTTATCTGCTTGGTCATGTTTAAACGCCTGAATACTATTAAGTAAGAGGTTAATTATCACTTGCTGAAGAGCCACTTTATTAGCAAATAAAGTGCAATCAGCCGAGTTCCCTTGATAATCAATTGCCACATCTGTTTTATTAATTAAACCATCCATAAGGGCAAATGATTCGCTAAATATACTATTGATTGGCACTAAGGTTTTATCGATAGGTGATTTTTTAGCAAGTGCATAAATGCACTGAATAATGTCACTGGCCTTTTGAGCCCCTTTATTAATTCCAAGTAAATTTTGTTTTATTTCGTGCGTGTTTATCGGGCTTTGCGCAAGCCAGCGTCCTGCAGCTTCGCTATTTATAGTAATTGCTGAGAGCGGCTGATTAATATCATGGGCAAGCGTAGTCGTCAGCTCTCCAAGCACACTTACACGGTTTGCATGAGCCAGATCAGACTGAGCTTTGGTTTTAGCAAATTCATTTAACTTAAACTTTGTAATATCTTGAATTGCGCCAATGTATACAGCGCTTGTATCGCCAAGGGGTACCCTTTTTATCAGCATACAAACATATTTAATTTTATCATTTGAAAGCATTAGCCTAAATTGCACAGAAACAAGGGGCGACTCATCACTAAATTCAGTTAACGCTTCTTTTAAATTAACTATATCGGCACGATGTACTCGTCGATAAATACATGCCAAGGTTGGCTGTTTAGTTAAATCATAATCAAAAATACGGGCCGTTTCATGTGACCAAGTAACTTGTTTTGTTGGGGAATCGAAGCGAATACTGCCTGTTTTGCTCAGCTCTTGAGTTTGCGTTAAAAGCTCTTCGCTGTAGCGTAATTTTTCACTTTTTAATTTGTTTTTTCTGATCAAAAAGGTGGTGCTAATAATAGCAACTAGGTTAACAAAGCAGTGGGCGAATTCGATAGACCATATGTTGTTATAATGGCCAAGTAAGAAGGCTAAAACAGTTAGTAAAATGCAGGCTGCACTTAAGCCATATACTCGCTGTAACGACTCTTTATTAGAGTAAAAAATTATAACAACAATATAAAAGACAGGAATAGAGATATTAATTGAGCAAAATGTATCGAAAAAAATTATTGCCAAAATAACAGCAATCAATACTAAGGCTGTAATTACAGGTTTTACAGAGTTAATCCAATAAATATTAAAAATTGTATACACGAATAGGCCGCCAAAACATAGGTTAATAAATGCATAAAAATATCCCTATGATTCAAAAGCTAATGAGCATCACTTTAGAATAAAACACAGTCAAAATGTTATGAGTTTTAGTCTAACACCCAAGAGTAAATTACATTTGTTACAAGTATATGAATAATTATTATATATTAATACAAAAATATGCATTTAAGCGCATATTTCCTCAAGGGAGTTTTTTCGGTGTAAGGTTTTAAGGTCTGGAAGATAAATAATATTGAAGTGATTTGTAAAATGGCCCGCCCGAGAGGATTCGAACCTCTGGCCTCACCCTCCGGAGGGGTGCGCTCTATCCAGCTGAGCTACGGGCGGCCAATAATCATAACTACTAATGAGTTAGAGGATAATTACCTTAAGTTGTAATGTGAACTTACAAAAATGCATTATAAGCTCACTATTACTGCGCTTGTTTTATATAGCTCACCACAAGGTGGACCACGTGATATCCATTTCACCACAAGAGCACATTTGTTGCCAAAACACTAACTCGCGATATCAATGCTTTAGCACTGGCAATAATAAAGAGATCTTTAAATAAATACCAGCATCATTGAGTTATATGCCTATAAATCAAACTGTTTTTGATAAAACACTTCACAACTTGCCAAAAACAAGCTATTTATTGGTATTCGATAAAAAAATAGTAACCGTTTGGCAACATGTTCTGAATGCTTACGGATTATATAGAGGATGTAATTATGAGTTTAATGTCGACTGAGCAAGTGGCTGAGTTTTTAGGTGTAAAAGCCGAGCGGGTAAAACGCCTTGCTCGTGAGAGCTTGCTTATTGCCAAGTCTGAAGATGAAAACGGTGAGCCCCAATTTGATGCTGACGAAGTAGCGAAGTACAAAGAGCTTGCCGCGCGTTTTGGCGGGCTTTAATCTTTTATCTCGTTTAATAACTTATTTAGCTGCGCGCGTAATGTGCTTGCCTTATTATTTATGTCGCGCTGCTCATACCACCCTATACATAACACCAAAAACACCACTTTAAAGTAACGTAGCTTGTCATAAGTGCAATAAAACTCACTGGGTATTGCTTGCTGGGCGCTATATTGCTCAAGCAAAGTGTGCTCTGCGTGCGCATTTAGCTCTAAGCTAACCGCAAGTGCCGCTAAATCAAAATACACGTCGTTTGTTTGCGCATATTCAAAGTCAATCAAATACATGCCACTTGAATTTACTATTAGGTTATCTTTAACTAAATCGTTATGACAAAAGCCACTGTTGTAGGGCATGTCACTAATGGCGCTTAGCGTATCTTCAATTAAGCGGCTGTGCTGTTGATATATGTTGCTATTAGCGTAATACACAAGCTCTTTTGCAATATCCATTGGCTGTGTAGCTAGAGGGTAACTATGAACGCGTGCCAATTTTTCAACTAAGTCGATGCTGTAGCTATTAGTGGCAATATCGCCACAAATATAGCGAAATGCAGCTCGCCTGTTAGCCTTATCAAGCCAAATGGGTTTAGGGCAAACGTTATGCTGGCTAAGTGCAGTTTGGGCTTGTAGCCCTATTTTAGGCCAATGCGATTTGTAGCATTTTAATAAGTAGTTTTGCTGTGCGGTTTTTATTAGGTAATTGTCGTTACTTAAACCATTCACTAATTTAGTGGTTTGTAGCACGTGCTCAGGTGCCATAAACTCACTACATAACGCGGCAATATTTGGATTACGGTGCATGCGTTATAATTGCGCTAATGGCTTAGCTTGGCTTTGCTCGTACTCTTCGTACCAGGTTTTAAATCCCCACGCGGCCATAATAGTGTAAAAAATAAATAGCGCGAGCGTTGGGTAATAGCCTTTTTCGTAATACAAATACATAGAGGCCGCATCAATAACAATCCAATACAGCCAGTTTTCGAGTACTTTTTTAGCAACCAAATACGTGGTTACCACCGCAAAACAGGTTGTAAAGCTATCTAGGTAGGCAAAATCGGCGTGGGTGTAGTTTTGCATTACATAGCCAATAATAATGGCCGCTAAGCTCGTAGCGCCTATAAGAATGGCGTGGCGTTGTGTAGACCATGAGGTAATACTAATATTATCTGCTTTGCCTTTGCGCCATACCATCCAGCCAAATACAGCCATGTACATGTAATAAAAATTGAGTAGCGACTCCATAAGCAGCGCGCCATTCCAGTACATTATGGTGTAAATAAGCGTGCTAAAAAAAGCGGCTGGCCAGCACCATAGGCTCTCTTTTATTGCCAGTAATAAATAAGCAATAGACAACCCTACCGCAATATATTCCCAATGCGACATTGCAGTAAAACCACTTAAGGTTTGTGTTAAAAAATCCATGTGTGCGGTTACCGTTTTTAATACACGTTAAATAAAGGCGATTACTCTGGAGATAAATCGCCAGATAAAAACTTACAAACAAAAATAGCCTTACCAAACTCTTCGTACGAGCGTTTAATTTCAGTGTTTAGCACTTGCATTACTAAATCGTAATCACCAAAAATTTGCGTAGAAAGCGTGTTGGTGATCACTTTTAAGTTGTCGTATTCGTTTAAACGGTCAATAAAGCCCTTAATAAACGGGATGTAATCTTGATGAAGTGGGTATTTACTGATCTCTACTGATAATTTCATTTTAAACTCTACTTTTAATTATTTGATTTCAACAAATCGTTCAATGCCAGTTCAATACAGTGTAAAATTACACTCACACTCAATTAGCTGAGCTTATTATGGCACGCAGAATAACCTATACATTTAAAAACCAACCGCGCGAAATTAACTTCGCAAAAGACAAATACCACGACATGTATCAAGCTATTGCCGCTGCCGAAGGTATTGATTTAACCAACTACTTAAACATGGTACGCCAAATAGAAATGACCTCAAAAGGCTCTTCGGCTGTACGTAACTTTCGTGACCAAGAATTTGCCCGCATGGGCTTTAGTGATATTTACTTTATTAAAGAATAAATATCACTTATTAACTATCGCTGATACTCGTAACTTACGCGCGGTGTAATATTACACAGTAATTCGTAAGGGATAGTATCGGCGCAGTGGGCTATTTCTTCAACCGGAAGCTCCGGCCCCCACATTGTAACGCTGTCGCCTACTTTAACATTGTGCTCGTTTTCACCTATATCAATGCTTATCATATCCATAGACACACTGCCTACAATACCGTAACGCTGCCCTGCAATCATAACCGGTGTGCCTTCTTTGGCATGACGCGGATAGCCATCGCCATAACCCATAGCCACTACGGCTAATTGGGTTGGTTTGTCACTTTGCCAACGGCCTCCGTACCCTACTCGCTCATGGGCGGCAACATCACGCACTGCAATCACCTTTGTGGTTAAACGCATGACCGGCTTTAAATTGTGCTCTTGCCCTGTGCAGTTTGCCATTGGCGACACCCCATAAAGCATAAGTCCTGGGCGTATCCAATCACCGTGTCCTGCAGGCCACGCTATAATACCGGCCGAGTTTGATAAACAATGTGCTTGGTCTATGCCCTTTACAAGCGTATCAAATAAGCTAATTTGCTGTGCCGTTTTAGTATTGTGCGTATCATCGGCACACGAAAAATGGGTCATCAAATTAATGGTGCTTTTAGCATTGGGTGTGCGCTGCAAGCGGCTATAAAATGCGTCAAACTGCTCAGGTGCTATGCCTAATCGGTGCATGCCGGTGTTTATTTTTAGCCAGCAAGTAATTGGCGCATCTAAGGTGGCATTTTCTATTGCTGCAAGCTGGTTTTCGTCGTGCACAATAGTTTGAAAATTATTAGCCAATAAAATAGGTAAGTCGGCTTTATTAAAAAATCCCTCAAGCAGTACTATTGGCTTTGTTAAACCACCGGCGCGCAGTGCGAGGGCTTCATCAATTCGGGCAACAGCAAAAGCATCAGCACTATTTAAGTGCTGGGCAATTTTTACTAAACCATGCCCATACGCATTGGCTTTTAATACCGCCATTATTTTGCTATTTGGCGCAAAACGTTTTACCTGCGATAAGTTATGCGCAAGGGCGGTTAGGTTAATTTCGGCAGTGGCTAGGCGCATTAGTATTCATCATCAACTGCTGGCCCCGCGTAATTATCAAAGCGAGAAAATTGCCCTTGGAAGGTTAAGCGCACTTTACCAATTGGGCCGTTACGCTGTTTACCTATGATAATTTCGGCGATGCCTTTTTCTGTACTGTCTTCGTTGTATACCTCATCACGGTATATAAACATGATTAAATCGGCATCTTGCTCTATCGAACCCGACTCACGTAAATCTGAGTTAATTGGGCGTTTATCGGCACGTTGCTCTAGCGTACGGTTTAGCTGCGAAAGCGCAATAACCGGGCACTGTAACTCTTTAGCGAGCGCTTTTAATGAACGCGATATTTCGGCAATCTCTAAAGTACGATTATCTGATAAACTAGGTACGCGCATTAACTGAAGGTAATCGACCATGATCATACTAATACCACCGTGGTCGCGCGCTATACGTCTTGCACGTGAACGCACATCGGTAGGTGTAAGCCCCGATGCATCATCAACATACATTTTGCCTTTTTCCATCAACAGCCCCATAGTTGATGAAAGGCGTGCCCAATCGTCATCATCTAGCTGGCCAGTACGTACCTTAGTTTGGTTAATACGACCAAGTGATGCCAACATCCTCATCATAATTTGTTCAGAGGGCATCTCTAATGAGTAAATAAGCACAGGCTTGTCTTGCGTCATTGCGGCGTGCTCAGCAAGGTTCATCGCAAAGGTGGTTTTACCCATCGACGGACGTGCTGCAACAATAATTAAATCAGAAGGCTGCATACCTGCTGTCATTTTATCTAAATCAGCATACCCAGTGCTTACACCGGTTACACCGTCTTGCGGCGACTGGTATAGCTCTTCGATTTTATCGACGGTTTTTTCAAGAATGTTATGAATGCTTTGCGGGCCTTCGGTACTTTTTGTACGTTGCTCAGCAATTTTAAATACTTTACTCTCGGCAAAGTCTAATAAGTCGTGGCTGGTGCGCCCTTCTGGGTTAAAACCAGCTTCGGCTATTTCATTAGCTACGCCAATCATTTCGCGTACTACCGCGCGCTCACGCACAATATTGGCGTATGCATCGATATTCGCAGCACTTGGGGTGTTTTTAGCTATTTCGGCCAAATACGCAAAACCACCAATGCCTGCTAGTTGGTTATTTTTTTCAAGACTTTCTGAAATTGTGATTAAATCTATCGGATCGCCCACTTCAGCAAGCGCGGTCATGGCTTCAAAAATAAGCTTATGGGTGCGGGTATAAAAGTCCTGCGCAACAACCAGCTCTGCTACGCGGTCAAAAGCTTGGTTATCAAGCATTAAGCCACCTAAAACAGATTGTTCAGCTTCTATTGAATGGGGAGGAACTTTAAGGGTATCGACTTGCTTATCTGGTTTGGCCATAACTTCACAGTACTAAAATTGAATGGCTCTATTCTATCGACTTGGCGGGGCTGTGCAAATAGCAAAGCAGGAAATCTTTTCCTGCTTTTTGTAATCATTAACGCTAATTAGCTTATTTAGTTCGCAGCTCAATGCGCCCGCTTATAGTATCCATTTCAACACTTGCGCTGCCACCATTGGCACTAAACTCTAAATCACTAGAGGGGCCATATTTAGCTTTAGTCACTTTATCGCTGGTAACTTTATTAATAATTTTACCGTTGGCGTGCGCTTTAATCTCAAACTGAGCCGACACGCTTTGCGGGAAGTAAAAATCAGCATCACCACTTACCGACTCATAGCGAACATCAGCCCCTTTTAGCAGTTCGCTGATGTGTATTTCAGCTTCGCCGTTTACAGTATTAATACGTAAGCTTTTAATGCTCGATAATGTAAAATCGATATCGCCATTTACGTTTTCTAATCGTACGTCGTTTGCGGTTGTGCTTGATTTAATATCGCCATTTACGGCGCTAAAGCGCAGCTCTCCGCTTGATTGCTTATCGTTTATTTCACCGTTTACGGTTTCAAATTGAATATTGCCGCTTAAGTTCTGTGCGTTTACATCGCCATTTACGGTGCTTAATTTAACAGTGCCGCTAATGTCATTTACCGTAATTTCACCATTAACAACATCAACCTCAGCGCCTTTTTTAAGTGTTTTTGCAGTCACTGACACATTTACGCCAGCAAATTCTAAGCGACTGCTTTTTGGCATAAATACCGTTAAGTTAGAGCCATCTCCATTGTGACCCCATCCCAAATTGCGTGGCATTTTTACTATAAATTCGGTTTTATCGCCTGTCGTTTTAAGCTCAAACCCTTCGGCCTTGTCATCAAGCTCGCCGGAGACTTTAAATTCGTTTTTATCCCAGCCGGTTATGTTTACATCGCCACGTTGGTTTTCAATAAAAATAGTGCCGCCGCTTGGCACCTCTATTTGCTTATCTATTTTTTCGCCCGCTAAAACGCTCAGTGGTAATAGGCTCAGCCCAAGTAAAATTGCTTTCATATTATTCCCCTATATTTGCTGCCAACGCGGTGCATGCACCTTGTTAATTAAGTCGAGTTGTTGCTGGTAAACTTGCGCCAACATGGTCAGTAACGCCTGATTTTGTGGCTCGTTTTCAAGTGCCTGTTTAATTGCTTGCTCTGCTTCTTCAAGCTCTTGTAACTGTGCTTGCCAGTTATTGGTAAGTGCATCCTGGTTTTTGTACTGCACTAATAAACTTTGCTTTTGCGCTTTAAAATAATCGCTCATAGCAACCACTTGGCTTGGCTCGTTATTGCTCATAAATATATTTATTGCTAATAACGCCGCTGCACTGCACGCAGCAATAGCGCTTAATTTAGGCCATAGTGGCGCTTTAACAGCAGGTGGCTTAGCTGTCACTATGGCGTGCTCAATGCCCTGCCAAAGTGCTTTATTGGGCGCTATGTCTTTATTTAAATTGTTTAAAGACTCGTTTAAGTAGTCATCAAAATTTTGTTTACTCATACTCGTACCACTCTTGTAATAACTGCCTTGCACGATGATATTGCGACTTACTCGACCCCACTGCCATTCCCAATTGCTGGGCTATTTCTTCGTGGCGGTAGCCTTCAATAGCATATAAAACAAACACCATGCGGGCGCGCTCTGGTAGGCGAACAATTAATTTATCTAACCCGTTTAATCCCTTACAACTTTGCACGCTTTGCTCATCCATACCGCTTTGTTCTATGCTCACAACTTTGTTTAACCAGCTTTTGTGCTTGCGTACATAACTAATCGCAATGTTGCTTGCTACGCTATATAGCCAAGTAGAAAATTGTGAGCGCCCGTCAAACTGCGCTATTTTATGCCACACCTGCACAAACACCTCTTGGGCGGCATCTTCAGCGTGCGCTTCATCGGCCAATAAGCGCAAACATAAACCGTAAACACGCTTTATATGCAGCTCATATAATGCCTTATAGGCATTTTGATCCCCCGCTTTAACACGCTCAATGAGTGCAAGGTCGCATAGGGGCGTGTGCTCGGGTTTTGTGTGTAACATCCGTGATGTCGCCTTTTAATTATTTTTATTTAAAAACGTGTATTAATGAGTGTATTGATTACTAAGACGCAAAGACAGACAAGAAAGGTTTAAACTAATAATAAAAATAGTTAAATAATTTTATATAGAGCTATTAGATGGGTATTAAAGAGGAATTTTAGATACAAAAAAGCCGCGCTAAAAGCACGGCTTTTTGGGCTTAATTAAAAATTAAGCTTCAGCAATAACGATTACTTTAATAGTAGCTGTTACGTCTGAGTGTACTGCGATTGCAACGTCGAATTCGCCAGTTTCACGGATAGTACCGTGAGGTAAACGAACTTCTGATTTAGCAACTTCAACACCAACAGCTGAGATAGCGTCAGCGATGTCACGAGTACCGATTGAACCGAATAGCTTACCTTCGTCACCAGCTTTAGATACTAAAGTAACTTCTGCTAATGCTTCTAGTTTGTCAGCGCGTGCTTGTGCTGCAGTTAACTGTTCAGCGATTTTCGCTTCTAAGTCTGCGCGACGAGCATCAAACGTTTCAATGTTTGCTTTAGTTGCAGGAACTGCCTTACCTTGCGGGAAAAGGAAGTTACGTGCGAAGCCAGATTTAACAACAACCTGGTCACCTAGGCCACCTAGGTTAGCGATCTTATCTAGTAGAATAACTTGCATGTTTCTACACCTTTTAAAAACTGTTAATCCGCTGCTTACTTATGTAAGTCAGTGTATGGAAGAAGGGCTAAGTAGCGAGCACGCTTAATAGCAGTTGCTAGCTGGCGCTGGTATTTAGCGCTAGTACCTGTAATACGGCTAGGTACGATTTTGCCACTTTCTGTAACATAGTTTCTAAGAGTAGCTAGATCTTTGTAATCGATTTGTTGTACGCCTTCCGCTTTAAAGCGGCAGAACTTACGACGTCTGAAATAACGTGCCATGAGATTAATTCCTCAAATAATTCTTTCTATATGCTGAGCATGCAAAACCAATTGGCTAAGGCCGTTACGACCTTCGTGGCGATTTAAAAAACCACTCACTTGCAATGCCTGCCCAACGTGCAAATGTTGAGTCTGTTGTTGCATTTGCTTACCACTGGCAACAACCTGAAGCCTAACGTAACTATTACGGTTAAGATCTGCTTCGGTTTGCATCGATTTATGTTCTACAACAAAAATACAATGCGGTATGCCTGCAGGGCTTTGGCTAAACTTGGGTGTTTTACAAACAACCCCCGATATAACCAGCTGATTCATATATGGGCTAACCATTACATTAACTGCTGACTACGTGCCATGCTAGGACTCAAAACAATTAAGCAGCTGGTGCTTCTTTCTTCTCTTCTCTTGCAAGAGGAGACGCTTCAGTTACTGCATTTTTAGTACGCATAACTAAGTTACGAAGCACTGCATCGTTGTAGCGGAAAGTAGTTTCTAGCTCGCTGATTACTTCAGTAGGTGCTTCAACGTTCATAAGAACATAATGAGCTTTGTGAAGCTTGTTGATTGGGTAAGCCAGTTGACGACGGCCCCAGTCTTCAAGACGGTGGATAGTACCACCAGCTTCAGTGATAGAACCAGTATAACGTTCGATCATACCAGATACTTGCTCACTCTGATCAGGGTGAACCATGAATACGATTTCGTAATGACGCATGGATATTCCTTACGGTTAATAGAGCCTTCTACCGTTTCGGCCGGTCGGTTTAAGGCAAGGAATTAATAGTGTAAAAGCCGAAATGAGCGCGCATTTTACGCTTAGATGGATAATTAAGCAAGCAGGTTTTTTAAGCTTTGATAGATAAGTGTTAAAGCTATCAGCTATCAGCTATCAGCTATCAGCTATCAGCTATCAGCTATCAGCTATCAGCTATCAGCTATCAGCTATCAGCTATCAGCTATCAGCTATCAGGGGGATATTAATATGCGTTCGCTTTACATCAACAAGCAGAATTACGATAAGTGCGTTGGGTTTGTGTGTAGACGCAAAGCTTGCTTACGTAAAAAGCGCAGCTTTTAATTACTTACCCCTTCCACCTGCGCCTAAAATATAAACATTTACTCAAACCTAAAGCCGTGCAATTATTAAGCAACACATTATTTAATAAGGATATTTATGAAGCTCTTACTATTATTTGTATTTGCATTTGCTTTTAGTACCTCTTTTTTAAGCCTCGCAGACACCGCTACAACCGACATAACCGTTGGTAAAAAAGTCATTTTACAATCAAAAATACTTAACGAAGACAGGCCTATCAGAATTTTCATACCTGACACTGTAAAAGACGATCAGCCGCTTTATGTTATTTATTTACTAGATGGTGTTGAGCACTTTCATACGGCGTCAGGTGTTATAAAATCCTTAGTTGATTACGAACAAATACCTAATGCCATGCTTGTTGGTATTGATACAACTAACCGCGTGCGTGATTACTTACCTAAAGTAGATGGTGAGCCGAAAACTGAGTTTCAAACCTTTGTAAAAAATAAATGGCCTGATGCTGGGAAAACCGACAGCTTTTTAAAATTTGTGTCTGACGAGCTCATGCCCTATATAAACAGCAATTACTCAACTAACGGCTACAACACCTTAATTGGTCACTCTAACGCTGGTACATTAGCGCTTTATACTTTAGTTAATCAGCCGGAATTGTTTAACAACTACATAGCTATTAGCCCAAATAGTTGGTGGAGTGACGAAGAGTTAAAAAATAATATTATTAAATACACTAAAAACCCTAAAGGCACTCAAGAGTTATTTATTAGTGTAGCGAGTGAAGGCGCACGTTTTTATACAGGCGCATTAAATACGTTAGTAAATTTAGAACAACAAATGCCCACACAGCTAAAATGGGAATATAAGCATTACCCTACTTTTACTCATATGGGCACTATACTGCCAGCCCTTAGCGATAGCCTAATTCACTTATTTAGTGACCTAATTTTTAAAGTGACTGACGAGCACGGAAAATTTGCCGATGTATCACTTATTTCAGGTTACTACCAAGCACTGAGCGATAAGTATGGATTTGAGCTTAAAATTCCACAAGATGTGTACGTAGAGCTTGCCCACAGCCAGCAAAAGTTTGATAACACTAAAAAAGCGATAACTACACTTAAACACTTTACTCGTGATTACCCTAATGCTGCTTACTCCCACATGCGATTGTCGCAAGGCTACACGGCTGACAAACAGTTTAAAGAAGCTGTTGCCAGTATGAAACACGCACTAAAACTTGCTAAACAAAACTCGCGCGACCCACTGTTAATTGATGCACTACAAGATATGGTAATTGAAGCCCGAGCCAATTTGTAACTAATTTAACGCAAAGCGCTTTTTAACTGACGATAGTAATTACGAGCTATGCTCGTCGCGTCAGCAAACTAAACGCCTACAGATAAAATTAAGCTCAGTGTGAAACTTTGCAAGACGCAAAGCTTGCTCGCGTGAAAAGCGCAGTTTTTAATCTGTTTAAAGCCACTTAAAAACAAAAACCGATGTTTAACCTAAACATCGGTTTTTCTTTACTGAAAGCTGATAGCTAAAACTAACCACTTTACTTTATCTGTTGGGTTTCGCTTCGCTCTTCCCAACCTACGTTATTTGCCTATCGCTTCTTTGGCGAATAGGTGTTTGATTGGGCCTAGGTTATCAACGAGTGACAGCCCGACTCCACGTATCAGCTTTTTAACCGGGTTGGCACCTTCAAATAACTCTTTAAGCCCTTGCATCATGGCTATGTGCTTTTGCGCGTCGAGCTTGCGGGTGCGCTCGTAATCGCGAAGGGTACGGGTGCTCGCAAACTCTTTACTATCACTTGTCAGTAGCTCAATTAAATACGCGGCGTCTTTTAGGCCTAGGTTCATACCAAGCCCTGCAAGTGGGTGAATGGTGTGCGCTGCATCACCCATTAATACCACTTTGCCGCTTACCCATTGCTGGGCGTAGCGCATTTTAAGTGGAAATGCTGCGCGTTTACTTTGCACTTCACACAGCCCGCATTGGCCATCTATGGCTGCCATTACAGCTTTATTAAAAGTAGTGTCGTCCATTGCTAGCAATTCATCGCAATGGTTAGGGCTGGTAGACCACACAATAGAATGGGTGTTGTCATCGCTAAGTGGTAAAAATGCTAATGGTCCAGTTGGTAAAAACACTTGGCGTGCGGTGTTTGCGTGTGGCTCTTTGGTTTTAACCGTAGCAACCAATGCATGGTGGTCGTAATCTTTAAAGCTTAGCGCCATATTAAATTGTTTACGAATAGCCGAATTTGCGCCATCGGCCGCCACCAGCAGCTTAGCAATAATAGGCTCGCCGCTTTTAAGGGTTATAAATACATCAGACTCACTTTGGTGTACTTGTTGATACTCGGTATCAAACATCAGTGTGGCACTTGGTTGTTGCCCTAGCTCTTTTATAAGTGCAAAACGAATAATATCGTTTTCAACTATATGGCCTAAGTGCTCAAGCTCAAGTTGCTCGTTATTAAAGGCTATTTTACCAAAGCTGTCGGCATCGCGTACGTCCATATGCGTATATGCACACGTTCGCTCTGCCATTATGTGTGGCCATACGTTTAATTGCTCAAACAGGTTTTGGCTTGCAATACTCAGCGCACTTACCCGCAAGGCATATTCATCACTTGGCGGTAATTGCTTTGGTGCGGCGTCTAGCACCACAACACTTACATTGGCTTTAGCGAGTCCTAACGCGAGGGTTAAGCCTACGCAGCCACCACCCACTATACAAACCTGTGCTTGCTTCATAAACGTGTACCTTGTTTAACTTGCCCCATTAGCTGCTTGGCCAATGGTGCTTTTAATGCGGGAAATAAATCCATTGAGAAAAGCCCAATGCTGCGCCCAAGCGCTAATACCCGTGACGAGTTTGAAAAAAGCCTAACCAGTGCGTCGGTTAAACTCATTACGGTATTTATATCGCTGCTACGCTTTTGTGAATACTCACGGGTAAACGCATAACTGCCTAACTCGTATTTACTTGTTGCAATTAAATTACTAAGTACTTGTACATCACGCAGGCCTAAATTAAAGCCCTGCCCTGCAATGGGGTGAATAGCATGAGCAGCGTTACCAATGACTACCGTACGATGCGCCGTTAATGATTCAGCTTGGCCATATACTAGCGGGTAGCTTGTGCGTGTGCCCACTTTTGTAAATTGCCCTGCCCGGTAACCAAATGCACTTTGCAGTGCGTTTAAAAAATCATTTTCGTTTAAGGCTGTATGCTGCTCAACGTGCTGTTGCTTCATGCACCACACTAATGAATAACGGCTATTGCTCATTGGTAAAAGCGCCATAGGGCCGTGCTCGGTAAAGCGCTCATACGCATGGTTGTTATGCCCGCCTGCTACTTCAACATTGGCTATAATAGCGCCTTGCTCATAGGGCTGAGTATTAAAGCCTAAACCCAGTAAGTTACGGGTTGGAGATTGCGCACCATCGGCAATAACCAGTAGTTTAGTATTAAGTTGCTCGCCGCTTTGTAAAGTAACCTCATTACTGTTTAGGCTTTGCTTAATAGCGCTTACGCTATCGGGGCAATAAAGTGCAATGCTCGCTTGCGTTAAACGCTGATACAGTGCGCGGCCAAACGGGTTTACCTCAACCACGTAACCTAATGAAGGTTTAGCAAACTCGTCGCAACTAATATGTGCTTTACCAAAGTGACCGCGATCCGACACGCTTACTTTTTTTATTGCTGCTGTGTATGGCGCACTTGGCTCAAATAAATTTAACTGCTGTAAATACTCAACCGATTGCTGTGCAAGGGCAATACTTCTGTCGTCAAAACTTGGGTGGTAATCGCCCGTTACTTGGTTTGCTTCTACTACCGCAATAGTGAGTGAAGGGTTTGTTTTAGCAATGCTTAGCGCACAACTTACCCCTGCAAGCCCGCCCCCAATAACAACGACATCAAACTGCTTAGACACTTTATTTCTCCAAGCTTATGCGCTTTTTGCACTTTGCATAAGTGCTTCTATATCGTTTATGGTTTTAGGCACGCTCAGGGTGAGGTTTTCATGCCCTGACTCAGTAATAAGTAAATTATCTTCGATACGAATACCAATGCCTTTATATTGCTGCGGTGCGTTTGAATCTTCACTAATGTAAAGCCCAGGCTCTATGGTTAAAACCATGCCTGGCTCAAATGCGCGCTCAACGTTGTTTTGTTTGTAATCGCCTACATCGTGAACATCAAGGCCTAACCAGTGGCCAAGGCCGTGCATGTAATATTCTTTACAGGCACCTTTTGCCATTAACTCATCAAAGTCGCCGGTTAAAATACCTAAATCAAGTAAACCTTGAGTCATTACTTCCATTGCACGTTTATTGGCATGCGACATAAACCCGCCGGGTTTAACTTCTTCAAAAGCCACTTTTTGCGCTTTAAGTACAATGTTATAAAGCGCGGCTTGAGGTTCGCTAAACTTGCCATTAACCGGAAAAGTACGCGTAATATCGGCAGCGTAACCTTGTAACTCACACCCTGAGTCAATTAATACTAGATCGCCATCTTTTAGCACATCGCTATTTTGCGTGTAGTGCAAAATATTAGCGTTATCGCCACTGCCAACAATGGTGCCGTACGCAGGATGCGGCGCTCCGTTCATTGCATAATGATGATGCAGCTCTGCCTCTAGCTGAAACTCTGTAGCACCAGGGTGCGAATAACGCATTGCACGCATATGCCCACGGGCACTTATTTCGCAGCCTTCACGCATAATGTTTACTTCGCTTGGCGATTTAAACAAGCGCATTTCGTGAATAAGACCACGCACATCTTTTATCGTACTCGGTGCCTGATAGCCTTTTTTAGGCGCGCTGCGAAGTGTGTTTAACAAGGTAAATACTTTGGTATCAAAACTTGGGTAAGCGCCTTGTGCATAAAATAAAATCTGCTGACCGTTAACCAAATCTAATAATTGTTCAGTTAGCTCACTTAATGCGTAAGTTTCGTCGAATAAGTACTCATTTTTAGCTTTTTCGAAGCCAATTCTGCGGCCGTGCCAAATTTCGGCCAGTTTATCTTTATCAAGACAAAATAACGTACTTGGCGTATCGCTGTTATTACACAGCACTAAAACGGCATCAGGTTCGTTAAAGCCGGTTAAGTAAAAAAAGTCGCTGTCTTGTCTAAATGCATATTCAGTATCGCGACTACGCGTTACTTCACTGGCCGCAGGAATAATGGCCACACTGTTTGCATCCATTTTCGCAAGTAAACGCTCACGGCGTGCTTTAAATTCTGACTTTTGTATTTCAACCATGCTTTAACAACCCGTTTTATTTAGATTAATGTAGTGTTTTTTTAGGTGCTTTTTCTTTGCCAAGCTCGGCAAAACAAAGCAATGCCGATACACGTACATATTCAATCACTTCATGCAGGGCTTGGCTGTCTTCTTCGGTTTCGTCAAACATGGTATCTAGGCGTGTAATTTCGCTAAAATCGCTAATAACTTCTTTTACATCTGCCGATAACTTACCGTAATCTTTTTGTTTTAAACCAAATCCAAGCATAAACCCTGCAACCCATGATACGAGGCCATTGGCTTGATCGATGAGTGTTTCATCATCGCTTGGTAAAAATAAATCGAACGCAAAAGCTTCATCGTTAAAACTTGCTACCACTTGCTTATAAATGGTGCCAAAAAACTGCTTTAGGTCGTTGCTAAACGCTTGGCCATCATTAAATACATCGCTTAATAGGCCTAAGTATTCTTTGTCATCAATACTTAAACCACACGCTAGTAATCCACTAATTACGCCGTGCGCTTCTGCCGGTGAGACAAAAATTTCGTTTTTTTCTAAAAGCAGCTGGGCTTTTTGGTAATCTGGTAAGTCGCTCATGTTTATATCTTCGCTTTGCTAGTTAAGGCAATGCTACCACTCGATAAAAAGCAACTCCAATTAATTGTATGATCCTGCTCAAAAAGTAGCATGATAAGTAAATAGCGAGTTACCAGCGGGCAAAAACTGCTCGAACGGTTCAATTTTTTACGTTTGGGGTTTAAGGAATGGGTTATGTCTTATATACTGAACTTGTTCCCTGGGGTGCCGGAGTTTGGTTAAGTCCCTGAGCCGATAAATTTTATACCAGGATTTCTGTTCGTCTACTATTGTGCAAGCTCGGCATGTACCGAGAAGCCTACGGTAGACCGCAGCTTTCCGCCCTGAAACCTTCTGGTTTCAGGACTGACGCCGGACACCGCACGCTTGGGGAACACTTTTCTTATTTTTCTGTTTTTGCATTTTTTGCTACTCCCCTGTTTTTAAATACCCTTTATTACCTTTATAAATTTTTAGCAAAAAAAAGCTGCAATTGATATTAATCAACCACAGCTTAGTCCTAGAAAACATTTCGTTATTTATCTAAACCAGCTTTGAAAACGCTCCATCAGCATATAGTTTACTGGCACTAATATAAGCGTAATAAACGTAGCAAACACAATACCAAAGCCAAGGCTTACTGCCATTGGAATTAAAAACTGTGCTTGTGTCGCCTTTTCAAATAGTAGCGGCATTAAACCAATAAAGGTGGTTAAACTTGTGAGCATTACTGGGCGAAAACGTGCAGCCCCTGCAAGTTTAACCGCATCAATAATTTTGCCGCCTTCACTGCGTTTTTTATTAATAAAGTCGACCAACACAAGTGAATCGTTAACCACCACACCAATAAGTGCCAACATACCAAGTAAGCTCATAATGGTTAACTCCATCCCCATAACCCAGTGCCCTATTACAGCGCCTATCATGCCAAACGGAATAACGCTCATTACAATAATTGGCTGCATGTACGATTTAAGCGGTATCGCTAATAGTGAGTAAATAATAAAAAATACAAATAACAATGCCCAAGCAAGCGAGCCAAACGACTCTCTTTGCTCTTTAGCTTCACCTTCTAGCTTGTAATCAACACCTGGGTATTGCTGCATTAATTCATCTAAATACTCAGTTAGGTCGGCTTGTAGCGCGGTCATGTTGGTATTGCTTTTTTCTATGTCGGCGGTCACGTTAAGTGTGCGGTAGCGGTCTATTCGGTTAATCGTAGATGGGCTTTGCCCTGCAATTAATGTAGCTACATGCGAAAGTGGCACCGAGCCGCCCGTAGGCGTAGTAATAAGTATATTTTGTAAGTCGGCTACAGAGCGGCGCTCTTCAATAGGTAGGCGTACCATAACGCGTACATCGTCACGCCCGCGTTGAATACGCTGCACCTGCGAGCCAAAAAACGAGTTACGTACTTGGTTTGCTACATCAACTCGGTTTAAGCCTAAAGCAAAACCTTGCTCGGTAAGCTCTATTTGCAACTCTTCTTTACCATCAGACATGCTATCGGCAATATCAAATACGGTTGGGTAAGTACTTAAGCGCGCTTTAACGCTTTCGGCAATTTTTTGTAACGTATCGAGCGATGTACCACTTAACTGCACATCTATAGGGTCTGAGCTGCGTCCTATTTCGGCCCTAAAGGTTACGCTTTCGGCGCCAGGAATAATCCCTATTAAATCGCGCCACTCACTTACCAGCTCGCGTGAGCCAATGTCTGAGTCACGGCTCTCTGCAGGGGTTATTTCAAAGCGCACACTGCCTGAGTTAGACACGCCACCACGCCCACCTGTTGAGGCTAAAATATTTAATATAACGCTTTCGCCGGTATCTTCATCGCGGTATTTGTCTTGCAATAACTGCGCTTTTTGCGACATATCCATTACATACTTATTGGTAACTTCAAACGGCGTGCCTGTTGGCAAGGTTAATGTTACTCGTACGGTTTCGCTTGGGATACGCGGAAAAAATACAAACTTAGTCCAACCACTGGTTATTAAAGTTAAAATTATAAAAAACACACCAACAAACAAACTCACCGTCGCTAATTTATAGCGCAATGCTTTAGCTAAAATAGGCTGATAGTATTTTAAAATAGCGCTTTCAAATCCGTCTGCAAAACGCTGCTGAAGTACTTCAAGCTTTGATGATTTTGTTTTTTGATTACGTAGTTTTATGTACTTTAAATGAGCTGGCAGCACAAACTTAGACTCAATTAACGAGAACAGTAATACCGGAATAACCACCACCGGAATTTGTGCAAACAAGGCACCCCGCGCGCCTTCAATAAACGCTAAAGGTAAAAAGGCCGCTACGGTTGTTAGTACCCCAAAGGTAACTGGTGTTGCAACTTCTTGCGTGCCTAAAATGGCAGCTTGTTCGCCCGACTCTGCGGTTTTTAAATGAGTATAAACGTTCTCCCCCGTTACTATGGCGTCATCCACCACAATACCCAGTACTAAAATAAAGCCAAATAAGCTCATAATATTAAGGGTTACACCAAAAATAGGCATCGCAATAAATGCGCCCATAAACGAAACAGGAATACCAATAAACACCCAAAATGCAATGGCTGGGCGTAAAAATAGGGTTAGCAAAGCCAGTACTAAAATACCCCCTTGTAGGGCGCTGCTGGTTAGCGTAGCAATACGGCTTTTTACAACTTGAGAGTCGTCATCCCAGTAACTTAATTCAAAACCTTGTGGTAAGGAGCTTTGCTTAGACTCTATGTAGTTTTTTACATCATCTGCGACATCTATCGCACTTTGCGGCCCTATGCGGTATACATCTATAAAGGCGGCCTGTTTACCGTTAAAACGTGTACGTACAGGGGTCTCTTCAAAGTCATCATTAATGTTTGCTATATCACCTAAGCGTATTACTGTACCGTCGCTTTGATTTTTAACTACAATGTTTGCAAATTCATCTTTTCGGTAAGCTTGCCCTTTTGAGCTTATAAGTACATCGCCCCCTTCTGTTTTTAAATTACCAGCCGAAATATCAGAGCTCGACTTAGCCACAGCGGTAGATATTTGCGCAAGGGTTAAGTTGTATTGGCGAAGTGTATCTTGACTTACTTCTATGGCGAGCTCGTAATCGCGTACACCACTTAGCTCAACCTGCGTTACATTCGGAAGGCGTAAAATATCGTCGCGTACTTGCTCGGCGTATTCTAAGGTTTCTTTTTCACCGTAATCGCTCGCTACGGTAACAGCTATTACTTCGCGTTTTCGCTCGGCAAGCGCCACAATGGGCTTTTCAGCATCGGCCGGAAAAGTGTTTATAGCATCTACACGGCTTTTTATATCGGCTAATAACTCGCGCGGGTCGTAGCCACTTTCTACTTCTATGGTTACCGACGCAGAGCCCTCAGATGAGCGGCTAGATATTTGCTCTATACCTTCTAAATCTTGAACGGCTTCTTCTATTCGAATGGTAACCCCTTGCTCTACATCCTCAGGGGTTGAGCCGCGCAAAGTAACGCTTACACTTATGCGATCTGTTTCAAACGATGGAAACACCTCAAGCGGTATTTGACTCGATAAACTAAATAAACCCGATAGCAGTAACGTAATAAGCAATAAATTGGCTGCTACATGGTTTTTTGTAAACCAAGCAATCATGGCTTATCTCCTTGTGCAGCGCGGCGTTTTTGTATTAGCTCTTCAACACTAATTCCCATTTCTTGCGCTTTTTTTTCTAGCTGCTCACGCGATGGACGCTTACCTTTACCTGCGCCATCTGGGCCTTTTGCTCGCATATTTTGCGTATCGGTTTCGCCTAAAATGCTTACTGCTGTGCCTGAACTTACTTGCCCAAGCGGTGTAATTACTAACTTATCGCCTGCATTAAGGCCTGTTTTTACCATAGCTTGTGTAGCATTTTGCCATGCAAGTGTAATGTTTTTACGCTTTAACAGCCCCTTTTCAACCACATACACGTAGCTGCCTTGGTAAATAGTACTATTAGGGATTATTAACGCATCAGGCACTGTTTTACCGCTAATTTGCGCAGTAATGTATTGCCCAATTTTAATTGGGTATTGGTTATTAGCCGTGGCTTTGTAAGGGTCATTTATCTGCGCAACAATATACAATTGCTGTGCGCCTTCATCGATAGCGCCTTCAGTACGTATTATTTGCCCTTGCCATGTTTGCTCGCCCACTAAGTCAGATTTAAACTTAACGAGTGAGCCGGCTTGGTTTTTACTGCCATCTCTGTATTGCTCTGGCAAACTAATATACGAGAGGTCTTTATTTTTAATTGGTAAGCGCACTTCAACGCTGTCTATGGCATAAATAGTTGCAAGTTCTGTGTTTTCGCTTACCACTTGGCCAAGGTCTACATTACGACTAAGCACACGCCCAGCGTAAGGCGCAGTAATTTGGGTGCGCTCTAAATCAAGCTGTGCTTTTTCAAGTGCGGCTTGTGCTGAAAGTACTTGTGCTTGTGCAGCCGCTAGTTGGGGCTCGCGAAGTACTAAGCTGCTCGCTTGAGATGAGCCGCCTAAACGCTTCCAATCAGTAATTGCTTGTTGGCCGCGGGCTTTTTCTTCTAACAAACTTTGCTCTGCAGTAAGTAATGCTGCTTGCGCCGATTTAACCTCAGCCTGATGATCTCTATCGTCAAGCTGTAGCAGTACATCGCCTTTTTCAAAAAAACCGCCCTCTCTAAAATCATCACTTACTTTATTAATTTGCCCAGATGCTTGAGCAACTAACAAACTTTGAGTACGCGGCTTTACCGTGCCGTAGCTATCAATAAAAATTAAGTAATCTTGTGGCTCAATCTTTTTTACCGATACGCTCACCGTGGGTTTAGGAGGTGAGCCAAAACGTTTTGCTTCAGGTGGATTACCCTTAATAAACATAACAATTAAAATGGTGGCCACCACCACTACGGCTGGGATTAAAAGTTTTGCTGATTTAGTTTTCATCGTTATTGCTCTTAGGTTCGCTTGTTGGGGCGTTAAAATCGCCGCCAAGGGCAACGTATAGGTTTATTCGGTTAGCAATTAGCTGGTTTTTTGTTTCAATGAGTGAGCTTTGCGCATCAAAAGAGCGCGACTGGGCATCAAGCACTGTAGTGTAAGTTACTAAGCCGCTTTGGTACTGCTCAAACGACAGTTGCTCTGCTGCAAGGGCGTTTTCTTGCGCCTCTAGCGTGCTTTTATAACTGGCTTGCAAGGATTGCTGCTGAGTAATTGCGTTTTCAACATCGCTGAATGCATCGTACAAGGTATCTAAATATGCTTGTTCTTGTTTTTGTGCATTTAAGCGTGCTATTTCTTCATTTGCTTTTAGCTGGCCACCATTAAATATTGGCGCAGAAATACTGCCTAATAAAGACCACGCTAAGCTTGATGGCGAGAATAAATCGCTCACTCTATCGGTGCTATCACTCACACTTGCTGATAAGTTTAAACTAGGGAAACGCTGTTTATGTGCATAGGCTAGGCCTGCATCGCTTGCTAATAACTGGTACCAGCTTGCGCGCAATTGAGGCTTGCGTGTAATTAGCTCAGAGGGAATACCGGTATTAATCGGCGAAAGAAAAACAGGCAGTTCAACCTCTGCTGATATATCGCCTTTGGGGTAGCCGCCTAATAAGCGCTCTAAAGAACGCGACGCGCTTACAAGCGTGGCTTGTTGATTAGCAATACGAGTACGCTCGTTATTAAGCTCATTACGGGCTAAATATACATCGAGTGCTTCATTAATACCTTGGCGGTAGCCTGATTCAATAATATCTAAGTTTTGCTGTGCGTTTTCTTCTCGGCGTTTATATAAATCGAGTAACTGCTGGGCGGTTACTAAATCAAACCAGCCGGTGACAACATCGGCCACCAATTGCTGCTTAGCTTGCTCAAAACTAGCTTGTTGCGCTAAGTAGTTTAGGTTGGCTTGGCGTTTAGCATCAGATAACTTACCCCACACATCTACTTCATAGCTTAGCTCTAAAGTGACAGAGCTGGCATTATCATAACTTACAGGTCTATTGTCTTTACTGCGCCTAGTTTGCGCAGATAAATCAAGATCGGGCCAAAGCGCAGAGCCTGAAATTATTAATTGCTGCTTTTGTATTTGTACATCGTAGGCACTTTGCAGCAAAGCCTGATTATTATTAAGTGCTTTATTAACAAGGTCTTCAATGTAAGGGTTTTCTAACGTTTGCAGCCATTGCTGATCTACTGCAAGTGTATTTTGTGCTAAACCATGTTGCCATGTCGCTGCAATGTCGCTGGGTGCTTGCTCGCGCTGCTGAGGGTTTAGCGTACCCGCACAACCGCTCAACAATACCAAGCTAAGAGCCAATAAAGTTGGCTTAGTTTGCCAAATCATAGTTAACCTAAATTACTGCCATTTATGAATGTAATTCAAGCACTTTGGCAAATTTTGCTCAACTTACTTTACATAACATTACATACGTTGCGATGAATTAACATAATAGTCAGTTATTATAAAAAGCGGCAGGGAATTTGGAGGGTATTTATACAAAAAAGCAAATAGCGTGTCATACACTATTTGCTAAACGGGGTAAGTAATGCTGTTAAACACTAGCCTTTAAATTTCTTTAACGAAGCTCATATATTGCTGCATATCGCCAACAACTGCTTGCGCTAATAATTCGCTTGTTTTTACTGCGTACGGCTGTTTAAAATGAATATCCCACAACGCAGATTCACTGCGCCAATGTTCATAAACAACTAATGTATCGTCGTTATTTTCAATACTATATAAATCAAACACTAAGTTACCAGGCTCCTGGCTGCGCGTTTGCGTTACATGAGTTGCGAAACGCTCAATGACTTTATTTTTAAAACTTGGCTTAATCTTAAAAATAAAAAACACAATACATATATCATCTTCAGGGTTAACAACTTTTGTATTACGCTCATGCAGCGGAGCTGGCACTGTATTTTCTAATAACATGACCTGTGGCGCCGACTGGCTGATTTCAGGCAACGCATTTAATAACGTTTGTGTGTAATCTTGTGCGCCATGGTAATCAACTGCATTTTGATCTTCAAAACGCTCATAAGCAAAAAAGACGCCTGGCTCGTTTTTATCCTGATATATACGCATCTCTATAAGACCTGTTTCGGCTTTAGCGCCTTGCTTGTCTTCTTCTAGTAGCGCTTTAAATTGTGCGATGTACTCGTCTTTAATATCAAACTTAACAATTTGCGTGATCATAATTAGCTCCAGCTTTAAATTACTGATACCAATACGCTTAATTAAGTGATCTATTTTGAGGCTTGAAAAACGTGCTGATAGCTAGGCAAAAAATTCGCTATTTAGTTGTTTTAAATTAGAATTTTTAGCGCCGGTAGCGACACGTTTAGCCCCGCAAAATGATTAAGTATTACTGCGGATTGGCATTATTAAGGCTAAAGGTACCCTGCACTTTATTACTTAAATCAATCATATTGAGTGAGTAAATGGAGTGAGTAATAACAGCACCTAACCTTTTGATGAGGTAATTATGCGCATGCAAACAAGGGAGAAAAAGAGAGGATATACCCAATTAATATGGACTGTTTTGTCCATAATAAATTTTAAGCAAAAAAAAGCCCTGCATGTGTATGCAGGGCTTTAATATAAATGGTGCCTCGACCCGGAATCGAACCAGGGACACGAGGATTTTCAATCCTCTGCTCTACCAACTGAGCTATCGAGGCACTTAAGTAGTGCCAGCTAAAGGCTATATATTCAAACCTTTAACTAAAATAAATGGTGCCGACTAACCGAGTCGAACGGTTGACCTACTGATTACAAGTCAGTTGCTCTACCAGCTGAGCTAAGTCGGCACACTAAACTGTGTGCTAAGGCACGTTCAATTTTAAAGATTGAGAACTTAAAGTAAATGGTGCCTCGACCCGGAATCGAACCAGGGACACGAGGATTTTCAATCCTCTGCTCTACCAACTGAGCTATCGAGGCACAAAAACTGTGCAATTAAATATTTAAAACATTTAATTTGAATAAATGGTGCCGACTAACCGAGTCGAACGGTTGACCTACTGATTACAAGTCAGTTGCTCTACCAGCTGAGCTAAGTCGGCACACTAAACTGTGTGCTAAGGCACGCGTAATAACGTTTAAACTATTGATTAAACACCACTACTTTAATAAATGGTGCCTCGACCCGGAATCGAACCAGGGACACGAGGATTTTCAATCCTCTGCTCTACCAACTGAGCTATCGAGGCACTTTAACAGTGCTAATTAAAAATCATAAATGATTTTTAATGCAATTCCCACTCAGCGCTATCGACTGAGCCATCTGGGCGTGCGGCGTATTAAACGAGTTTTGCCCTTACAAGTCAACTTTTTTTTTACTCTTTATAACTGTTTGAACGGTTTTCACACAACAAAGCGTGTTTTTATATACTAATGTTTATTTATCCAACAAAAACTCACAAAAAACCTTAATTTAATCAATTAAACCAGACTAAAAACGTAGTGAATTATTTTACGTAAATGATACGATTACTGTGAAAATACGATAAGGGCTTATCGTACAAACAAATACCAATGGGAACAATCAATGCAGAGTAAATTCTCTTCGCCGGTGAAAGGCTTACTGCCGCTTTTTTTAATAATTAATATTGCAGTAACAGCGCTTGCTATTGTTGCCTTTGCGTTTTATTCGCAAAACACACAACCTGCACCAGCAGCCAAACAAAAAGTAAGTATTACGCAGCTAGCACAACAACTTGATTTACCAATGGTAGATGCACTTACTATGTATGGGCAAGGCAAGGTTCGCCAGCTACTTGAGCTTACTTCAGTATTAGATGATGAGTTTGAATATACGCTCTATCGCTTTAATGCCACCTCAGAAACCCAACTTGTATATAGCAGCACTAAACCCGCTATCGAATCTAAAAAAGTAGATGAGCATTTAACTGAGCAAGGTATATTGCACCATATATTGCTTTTGAACGACCAGCCTATTGGTGAGCTAATAATAAAACAACAGTTACCAGCACCGCCTTTAACGCAGCAAGACTCGCAAGTAATAGCCTATATTATTGCAATTGTAAGCGTGTTCGCCTTATTTGCATTAGCCCTACTATTTAATACCTATATAAATACTCGCTTACGTAAAAGTAGTCATTTATTAAATGAAGAACTTCAAGCGATTACCGAAAATGGCAATTACGACAGTAAAGTAAGTGAAAAACTAGACTTAGGCTTATCTGGCGTGGCTAAAAACATTAACTTGCTGCTAGATAAAGTTAACTCAGTAATGTCTGACAAAGAGGCTGCGCAAAAAGAGCTTCAAAAATTACAAACTGGCCTTGAGAGCGAAGTACAACAAAGAACAATTGCATTAGAGCAAGCGACATTAAAAGCACAACGCGCTAGCGAAACTAAAACGACCTTTTTAGCCACTATGAGCCATGAAATTCGCACGCCTATGAACGGCGTTATTGGCACTATAGATTTATTAAGACAAACAGAGCTTGATGGCGCGCAGCATCGTTTAAGCACTATTATCCGTGAGTCAGCGTTTTCACTATTAAGTATTTTGGATGATATTTTAGACTTCTCCAAAATTGAAGCGGGTAAGCTAAATATTGACCCTACGCCTTTTTCAGTTACTGATACGATTGAAGAAGTGGCTCGCGTGCTTTCATCTGTTGCTAAAAAGCGCAAATTAGATTTAGAGCTTTCTATTGCGCCAGATATTCCAACTAATTTAACTGGCGATACAATACGGGTTCGCCAAGTACTGTATAACCTATGTAGTAATGCAATTAAGTTCACCAGTACTGATGATAAACGCCAAGGGCACGTAAAAATATCGGTAGAAGTGGCCCATAATACGGCGGATCATTTTACGCTGCGTTTTTGCGTAACCGATAATGGCAAGGGCATGACCCAAGCGCAACTGCGAGAAATATTTAACCCGTTTGTGCAAGCCGAAAACTCAATTACCCGTGAATACGGCGGCACTGGTTTAGGGCTTTCTATTTGTAAAAGTTTAACCGAGCTTATGCTCGGTACTATTAATGTAACTAGCCATGCAGGCATTGGTAGCGAATTTACCGTTGAGCTTCCATTTGGGACCTCAGGAAAAATTAAGTACGCACATAAAAATGCGCTCAATGGCAAACATGTAGTGGTAGTGAGCAATCATTTAGAGCGCGAAAAAGCAATGTACCGCTATTTATCATTTATGGGCGCTAAAATTACCTACGTGCACAACCAGCAAGAAATAGAAGCTCAACAAGAGCAGCACGACATTATCTGGGTTGTCGATGGCATAGATGATATGGAAAAAGTTAACTCTTTACTGCGTCATCTTATTTACTCACTTGAAGATAACAATCAACAAGTGGTGGTATTAAGTAAGCTTGATGAAGCCGCTATAAACCATAAAAATGTATTTTATATTAATGCCTCACCACTTTGTAAATCTAACTTTATGATGTCGATATTGGTAGCAGCAGGCTTGCATCAACCTAAACAAATTAAAAAAACAAAAACACTCAACAATTATTTAAATGTTGAACAAGCACGCGATGCAAATAAACTCATTTTATTAGTAGAAGATAACTTACTAAACCAGCAAGTTTTAACCGACCAACTGCATATACTAGGCTATGGCGTTGAAGTAGCAAATAACGGTGAAGAAGGTTTAGATATGTGGCGTCAAAACAATTACTCGCTCATATTAACCGACTTACATATGCCAAAAATGTCAGGTTACGATATGGTTGAAAAAATTCGTGATGAAGCCGAGTTGTTAGATTCTATAGACGCTCAGCCTTATATTATTGCGGTTACTGCCAATGCGCTCAAAGGTGAAAAAGAGCGTTGCCTGGCGGTAGGTATTAATGACTTTATTACTAAGCCTATAGAGCTTAATGCCTTAGAAGATACCTTAAAGCGTTGGTATGATAAGCATAATAAAGACCAAACTGTTGTTATTCATCAAAAGCCAGCCATGCCTATTAATATGGACGCGGTATCTACTTATGTAAACGGCGACGAAGCCAAACAATTACGCTTTTTCAAAATGTTTTTAGAGCAAAGCCAAAGCCTAATTAAAAGTATTAATTCCGGCGTTATGGTTAATGACAGAGACGAGATAAGCAGTGCTTGTCATCAGCTAAAGGCTATCTCTAAAACTATTGGTGCAGAGGCCGTTGCGCAATGTGCAGAAGAGTTTGAAGAGAAGTGTCGAAATGCAGAGCTTGATACTGATGAGCTAATAGCGCAAAGAGATACCCTTGAAATTGAATACTCTAAAGCCGCACAGTTTTTAAAAGAGCAAGTGCGCTCAGCGAATACTGATGAAGAAACGCTATAAAATATAGCTATAAAAAAGGGCTATATAGCCCTTTTTTTTATGCCTAAAAATTACTTTTCAGGAGGTCGATAACCTTCAATTTCTACGTCTTTGTCTTCAAACAAAAAGCCAACCATTTGCTCTTCTAAAAACGTACGGTGCTCTGGGTCCATCATATTTAAATGCTTTTCGTTAATTAGCATAGTTTGCTTATGCTGCCACTGGCCCCATGCTTCTTTAGAAATATTATTAAAAATTTTCTCGCCTAGTTCACCAGGGTATAACTGAAATCCAAGCCCTTCGGCTTCTTTTTGTAACTTTTGACAAAATACTGTACGTGCCATAATTGACTCTCTTAAGCGCTAAATGCTAATAGTTTAACCTATTGGGCTCATTTGTTTAACCAACTTTTTAGTCGGTGCGGCTAAACCCACCTCTATAGATTGATCGAGTGGGTACCACACAAGTTGTTTATCGTTTACTACATCCGGTACGTTATTAATATTAAGCACATGTGGATTTATTGTCAGCTCAAAATGCGAAAACACATGAGTAAAAGGCGTTAGCTCTTCCAGCTCAGTTTTTAAGCCTTGCTGATTTAAAAATAACACCATTTCGCTGTATTCGTTGAACTCAAAAAAGCCAAACAGACCGCCCCAAATACCGCTGCTTGGGCGCTTTTCCATTAAAACTTTCTCGTTATGTTGAATTATTAACTGATGACAACTCTTTTTAGGAACCGCTTTTTTAGGTTTAGAATGAGGAAACTCTTTAACCTTACCGGCATTAAACGCACCGCAATCGCTATTAAGTGGGCACGCTTGGCAGTCAAAGCGACTGCGAGAGCAAAGGCTGGCGCCCAAGTCCATCATGGCTTGGTTAAACTCAGTCACATTGTTTTTAGGGGTTAACTGGGTAGACAAATGCCAAAGTTGGTTTTCTACTTTTTTTACCCCATACCACCCTTCAACCATAAAATAACGGGCAAGCACTCGCTTAACATTACCATCTAAAATAGGGTGGTGCTGGCCAAGCGACAGCGATAATACCGCACCTGCGGTAGAGCGCCCTATTCCGGGTAAATCCATGGCTTCTTCAAGTGTAGTTGGAAATTTACCTTGGTATTTATCTCGCACAATTTTGGCCGTTTTATGTAAGTTACGTGCCCGTGCGTAGTAACCTAAGCCAGTCCAATGATGCAGCACTAAATCTTCATCTGCATTTGCTAAAGCAATGATATCTGGGAAGCTTGCCATAAACTTTTCAAAGTATGGAATAACCGTAACAACTTGCGTTTGCTGTAACATTACTTCTGACACCCACACTTTATAAGGTGTTTTACCTAGTTGCCAAGGCAGTGTTTTACGCCCATGAAGGTGATACCACTGAACCACTTGGTTAGCAAATTTGTCTGACTGCTGTTTATTTAAATCCAACATATACTACTTTTACTCATGCTCAATAGCGGCTCAGTCTATTGCAGTTAATAAAAAGATCAAGCTATGAAGGCGCTATAACACGCTAATACTTGTGATTAGCTGCGTGGTCAGGGATAATACGCAACCATTTTTAAACACATTGTTTTTGTCAGGCCAATAATATGAGTGAATCAAGTAACAACAACCTTGAGCAAGCTAAGCAAGAAGGTAAGTATATCCGCACAATTCGCAGTTTTGTAAAACGCGAAGGCCGCTTAACTAAAGGCCAAGCTGCCGCAATTGAAAAATGCTGGCCAACTATGGGGCTTGAGCATAAAAACGGCCTACTCGACTTAGCTCAAGTATTTGGCAATAACAATGATGTAGTATTAGAAATTGGTTTTGGTATGGGCAAGTCATTAGTTGAAATGGCAAAAAATGCACCGCACCTAAACTTTATTGGTATTGAAGTACATCGCCCAGGCGTTGGCGCATGTTTAATGGATGCAGATGAAGCCGGTGTTACTAATTTACGTGTATTTGAGCACGATGCGGTAGAAGTGCTCGCTGACTGCCTTGCAGATGAAAGCTTAACAACGCTGCAATTATTCTTCCCTGATCCATGGCATAAAAAGCGTCATCATAAACGCCGTATAGTGCAAACAGAATTTGCTGAAAAACTGCGTAGCAAATTAAAAATTGGCGGTGTTTTTCATATGGCTACTGACTGGGAAAACTACGCCGAGCACATGCTAGAAGTTATGCAAGCAGCGCCAGGCTATAAAAATCAGTCATCTACCAATGACTACGTACCTCGCCCTGATTCGCGCCCACTAACTAAATTTGAACAGCGCGGCCACCGTTTAGGTCACGGCGTATGGGACTTAATGTTTGAGCGCACAAAATAATTACACCAATTTACTAATCAATAATTTGTAAGGCAAAGCCATTTATGAGCGTATTAACCAACCCAAGTTTACTGTTACTTCGTAATAGCGAAGAACTAGTGGGAAAATCTATCTTGGTGGTCAACTTTGTTCAAGATGGCTTTTTAGCAGAGCTAAAGCAGCTAAATCCTCAAAGTGCCATCACCGCATTTAGTTATAACCATGCTAATGGGGAATTTGCTAAAAAAATAAATGGCATAAACGTGTGTGTTAACCATGAAATGGCCGCCAACGATTACGATTTAGTCATTCTTTACTACCCAAAATCAAAGCCTGAAGTATTAATGGCACTTGATAATATTCGCGCCGTGATTAACGAAAAAGCACAGCTACTTGTGGTAGGCGAAAATAAAAGTGGCGTTAAATCGATAGAAAAACAGCTCGCGGGCAAAGCGCAGTACAGTAATAAAATTGACTCTGCTAAGCATTGTATTTTGTTTTCATTTGAGCAACTAGAGAACAGCCCAACCTTTGAGATTAGCCGCTACCATAAAACGTTTAGAGTAAATGTAGCCGGAGTAGAGTTTGATGCTATCAGTGTTCCGGGTGTATTTAACCACGGCGCTTTAGACGCTGGCACAAAAATGTTGCTAGAAAATGCCCCGACCACTAAACAAGGTAATGTACTGGATTTTGGCTGTGGTGCGGGCTTAATCGCCACTTTTTTAGGTATTAAAAACCCAGCACTGACTTTTACTTGCAGCGATGTGAGCGCACTTGCAACTTATGCTACTGAGCAAACATTAAAGCTTAATAATATTAAAGGCGGCACAATTTTAAGTGATGGCTTAAAAAGTATTAGCGGCAAGTTTGATTTAATAGTTAGTAACCCGCCTTTTCATACTGGCATAGCGACCGACTACACAATTGCAGAAGCATTTTTATCAAATGCTAAGCAGCACTTAACCAAGGTAGGAAAGCTAAGCATAGTGGCTAATAGCTTTTTAAAATACCCGCCAATTTTAGAGGCGCAGTTTGGTAGCTTCCACACTGTGTACAAAAATAACAAATTTGCCGTTTACAGTAGCTAACTAATTATACTTAATTAGGCTAAGTGTAATTAATACTTAGCCTAACTTTCGAATAAATATCAGAATTAATTTCACTATTTCCCTTCACTTTCTATGGTTTTTGCTAAACTAAGGTTCTAAATATAAATATTCATGCTTAGGCGATGCAGCAATAATGCCAAAAAAAGTACATCAAAAAAGTATTCGAAAAGCGCTGATCAACACCATCATGCTTATCACTGCTATTTGTTTAACTTTATCGGTTTCAATTTCCACTTATATGAGTGTAAAAGAACAAAAGGAACTGATCATAAACAAGCTCGTGATCCTTTCCGATATTGTTGCTTTTGATGCCGCAGGTTCATTGGTAAAAGACGACAGAAAAACAGAAGAAAAACGCCTAAAGTCGTTTGATAAAATCCCTCTTGTTAAAAACATTCATATTTACGCAATAGAAAAAACATCGAGTAAACCTGTATTTTTTATTAGCTTTAATGCTAAAAAAACCCCACCTGTTCCGCTGCGAGTAGACAGCATTAAAGAGCTTAACGAGCCAAGAGTGACCAACAACTACATTGAGCTAATAACACCTGTACTTAATAACGAGCAGGTGGTGGGTTACGTTTACATGCGTGGTAGTTTAGAAAGCCTAGATGAATTTATAAAACAAAAAATTATTATAGATATTTTCCTTACCCTGTTTATTTTGTTTTTTGTGTACTTTATAGCGATAAAAACACAAAAAAGTATCGCTAACCCTATTGAACACTTAAGTGTATTGCTACAAGACGTATCAAAAAATCATAACTATGACGTACGCGCACCCAGCACCAGCGTAAAAGAGGTTACAGCCTTATCAAACAGCTTAAATATCATGCTTACTCGCACCCGTAAGCAAATAGAACGTCATGAAAAAGACAAACTAGAGATAAAACAACTCAACCAAAGCTTAGAAGAAAAGGTAAGCCAAAGAACAATAGCCCTGCGCGAAGCAAACCAAGAACTGCTTTCTACCCTTGAGCGAATGCACCAATACCAAGAACAAATAGTAGAAAACGAAAAAATGGCCTCTTTAGGGCAAATGGTAGCCGGCGTAGCCCATGAGGTTAACACCCCAATTGGCCTAGGTATTACTGGCTCAACCTTGCTGCGCGATAAACTTGCCGATATTCAGCTTAGTTTTGATAATAAGTCTCTTACTTCTAACCAATTAAAACGCTTTATTGACGAAGGTATCGAAAACCTTGATTTAATTTATAGAAACCTAAATCGTGCGGCCGACCTTATCTCTAACTTTAAAAAGGTAGCTGTAATTCAAGATGATGGGATTAAAACCCATGTAAACATCCATAGGTTAATATCTGATGTGTTAATGTCGATTCAATCAGAGTTAATAAAGTCAAAGCCTAACGTTGTGATCAATTGTCCGAGTGATTTAACCATTGAAAGTAAATCTGAGCCACTACAACAAATATTCCAACAGCTTATTTTAAACTCTGCCATTCATGGTTTTAGCAATAGCGAAAATAACGAAATTAAGTTTGATATAGAAATAACAGGCCCACAAATAAAAATAATCTACACAGATAACGGCCAAGGCGTTGATAAAAATGTCAAAAACAGGATATTTGACCCATTTGTAACCTCTAAGCGAGGCCAAGGGGCAAGTGGTTTAGGCATGCACTTAGTGTACAACTTGGTAACCCAAGCGCTGGGTGGGCATATACTGTATGACCTAGATGCAAAACCCGGCGTACGCTTTGTTATTACAATTCCATAAAAAGTGTTTAAAAAAAGAGTATTTATTTACGCTTTTTACTTGAATTACCATTTAATGACCTTATAGAGAGAGCATGTGATATTTCATGTTTAATTATTTAACTTGATCTAATAATTAAGCGATACAATTTCTGAACTTTATTGCTTTTGCAGTATCACATACATTGATGAAAGGTTATAAAATGATATAATTCCGTTTTGAATTTGCGCGATTATTTTTAGTACCTTTAAGCGATTGGTGGATGTATCAATTATTAAAGGAAATGGCTTCGTTTTCATAATTCAAAAAGCTGCATCCGTTATATATCATTAAACAGTAGTTTTTGCACAATGCCTTTTGGTTAGTTTGGAACACCCCTACTGTTTTATTTTTATCCAACTTGTTTTTTCTTGTTAACATTTGGGTATAATCCTATAATCTCTAGTAATCGAATTATTTAGTTAAGATTCGATTTTTTGTAAATAAAATATTCCAAAAAGGTTAATTAATAATGCAAACGCCAGTCATTCTAATCGTAGAGGATGAAGACGTAACTCGACTAAACCTCGTGAGTTTATTTGAAGCTGAAGGTTACAAAGTTATTGAAGCCATTGATGGCGATGATATGCATGACAAGCTTACAAATAATGATGACGTCAATCTTGTAGTTATGGACATCAACCTACCGGGTAAAAACGGGCTAATTTTAGCACGTGAATTACGCCAAAAACGTAAAGTCGGTTTAATCTTTTTAACCGGCCGTGATAACGATGTAGACCGTATTTTAGGTTTAGAAATTGGTGCTGATGATTACATCACTAAACCTTTTAACCCTCGTGAATTGACTATACGCGCTCGCAACTTAATTACCCGTACAGCGCTAGGCGGCGAAGAGTCAGTGCTAGAAACCAACGGTGTAATTACATTTAATGGTTGGGAACTTGACGAAAACAGCCGTTGTTTAACGTCACCAAATGGTGATGCTAAGCGTTTACCTAAAGGTGAATACAGAGCGCTGCGTTTAATGCTTGATTCTCCAGGGCGTATTTTTAGCCGTGAGCAACTTATTAAGCATATGACTGGCCGTGAGCTTCGCGCTAATGACCGTACAGTAGATGTAACGATTCGTCGTATTCGTAAGCACTTCGAAAGTGATAATTCTACTTCTGAGCTAATCAGCACCATCCATGGTGAAGGTTACCGCTTTATTGGTAAAATCGACGCTTAATTAGAGTAAACCGCTTACTCTAATAATTGTAAAAACGAATGAAGGGCAATTTGTCCTTCATTTATTTTATCTGCCAATATACCTAACCATTCTTTTAGTACTTCATCTGATTCATCAAGCGCACCGTGTTCCATCTTTTTAGCATGTAACTGTACGTCGTTTAATCCTACAGAGCCCGCAGCACCTTTAAGCTTATGCGCCACCGATTTGTACTCTTCCCTGTCGTTTTCATTTAACGCGCTTTGCAGCTCTTGCTGATATTGCGGGTTTAGTTTTTCAAACAAACCACTGCTGCGCTTAAATACTTCAAGCCCCATAGAGTTTACAAAGTCTTCAATGGTTTCAACATCAAGCACACCTGCATTAATGCCCTCAAGCGCTTCTTTACTTACCGTTAGCAGCGGTTTGTCAGATCCACTTTGTTGAATATCAAACAGATCAGCCAGCATTTTATCAAGCTTTATTGTATTAATGGGTTTAGCAAGCGCCCCTTGCACCGAAATACCTTCTAAGTCTTCTTCGGCGCTACGTACATTCGCTGTAAGCGCAACGATAGGTAGTTTATCAAAATGGCTATCGGCACGTATTTGTCTTGCCACCTCATCACCATTTATATCAGGCAGTTGCATATCAAGTAGTACTAAATCTAGCTCGTCTTCGGTTTCTACAAACGAGAGTGCATCTTCACCTGTTTCGGCCCAAATCACTTCATGGCCGCGCTGCTCTAACAGGTTAGTCGCAATTTCAGCATTTAATGGCACATCCTCTACAAGTAAAATATATAAACCTCTACCTGCATAGCTTTGTTCGGTAGGCGCTACACATAAGCTAAGCGGTATGTGTACTGTAAAGCAGCTGCCTTCACCTTCTGTACTGGTTACCGAAATAGTGCCTTTCATTGCACTGACCAACGCTTTGGTTACGGCTAAACCAATGCCTGAGCCAATCGCGTTTTTACCGCTTAAATCTGGGGCTTTGTAGTACATATCAAATATGCGCGAGAGTTGATCCTCTGGGATCCCCTGCCCTGTATCTGATATTTTAAGTTCAAGCCACGGCCCGTCGTTACGCTCTTCTCGGCTACATGTGAGTTTTACCTCGCCATGCTGGGTAAACTTAACGGCATTATTAATTAAGTTCCATACCACTTGGCGTAAACGCGTTGGGTCTAGGAGTGCATAAACATCTAATGTGCCATTTCGCTCAATTGAAAATTCAAGCTCTTTTTGTTCAGCAATTAAGCCGGCAAAGTTCACTACATCGTTAATAAAGTCTGAAACGTTAATAGAGTCGGTTGCTATATCTAACTGCTCTCGGTCTATTTTATCTAAATCTATAATATCGTTAAAAATATTCCCTAAGGTTTCAGCACTCGAAAACACCGTATTACACCAACTGCGTTGCTGTTTATTAAGCTCTGTATCAAGCAGCATGCGGGTTAAGCCTACAATGCCATTTAATGGCGTGCGCAGCTCATGGCTAAGCGTTGCTATAAACTTACCTTTATCCTTATAGGCTGTTTCAAGCGCTTGTGCTGCTTCTTTACGACTGGTTATATCACGGCCAAATGCAAGCAAACCTATGTAGTCACCTTGATCGTTTATAAACGGTAATTTACGCAGCTCAAACCAACGGTTTTCGCCATTAACCATATATTCAACATCAATTGTCAGCGCTTGATGCGTTTGCTCGACTTGTTTATCGGTTCTGAGTACTTCTGCTAAAAAGTAGCTTGGGAAAATCTGCTCCACTGTTTTACCAATTAGTTCAGCGCTGGTTTTGCCCATAACCTCTTCAAACATTTTATTACAGCCGGCAAACACGCCGTTGTTATCTCGGTAATAAAATAAATCGGGGGAAGAGTCGACAATAGAGCGAAGGAGCATGCCTTGCTGAGCAAGTTCTTGTTGTGTTTTTTTACGCTCTGCTATTTCGCGGCGAAGCTCTTCAATGGCGCGATGCTTGGCATGAAAAGCCATTTTTCGCTCATCTATTTCAATGTTGAGGCGGTTGATATTATCTTTTAACGTTTGATTTAACAGCTTTTCTTGTTTTGTGGCGCTGTCTAAATAAGCGTATGAGGCATCTAATTGTCTAATCGAGTTGAGTAAAATACTGATCATAAAAGGAGATACAACCGCGGTAAAAAATACCACTGCTAAAATATCAACTAAATTAACCTCACCCAGTGCCACATAATAAAACATACTCGACAATATAAGCGACACGCCTAATAAAAGCGCGTAGCACATTGCCGCGGTTTTTAACTCACCAAAGCGAGTTATTAAACTAGAAAGTACTCGAGCCCAAGGGCTCAAAGAAGAATCGGTCATAGGTCAGTGTATCTCGTTACTAGGCATAAATAAAAAGTGCCTATTAATAGTCAAACGCATTTTGCAGCAGATTTTAGCATTTTTCTATTAGCTATATTCATGTTGTGCGACAAAAACAGAAAATTTTCATGTTTACTTTTGCCTACTTGTTAAACTCATCATTTCAGCAATAAATTATTTAGTGTAAAATGCTGCGCTTTATTATGACCAATAACGAGTAGCGCACATGCAAACCAACATGCCCGATATAGCTGATACGGCTCCCGCCTTACAAACAGGTAAGTTAGACTGGGTTGGTATGGGCGAAATAGAACTGCCATTTATTTTTGAATCGAAAGATTTAGCACCCGTTACCGTTAACGCAAAAGCGCGTGCCTTTGTTAATTTGCATAAAGAAGACGCTAAAGGCATTCATATGTCGCGTTTATTTTTAGCGCTTGATTTACTCTCAACAGAGCAACAAGTTAACCCACAAACTTTAGCTCAAGCACTCGATACCTTTATCACCAGCCACGAAGGATTAAGTGACAAAGCCCAAATAGAGTTTAAATTTGAGTTACCGCTGCGTCGTAAATCGTTATTAAGCGGTAAAGCAGGTTGGAAAAGCTACCCAATTACCCTAACCAGCACTATTGAAAATAGCGTAATTAGCTACGAGCTAAGCGTTGATGTTACTTATTCATCAACCTGTCCATGCTCTGCAGCACTTGCTCGCCAACTTATTCAAAATGCTTTTAGCGAAAAGTTTAATCAAGAAACACTTAATCAAAAAGATGTTTTAGCATGGCTAGGTACAACGCAGGGTATTGTGGCAACGCCTCACTCACAGCGCTCAATTGCAAACGTTAAAGTAAAGCTAGACAACACAATTAGTGAATTTGACGTTGTAAATTTAATTGATACATTAGAAGCTGAGCTAAAAACCCCCGTACAAGCGGCAGTAAAACGTGAAGATGAGCAAGAATTTGCCCGCCTTAACGGTCAAAATTTAATGTTTTGTGAAGACGCTGCACGTAAAATTAAAGCGGTTCTTGAAAACGATAACTTTAGTGATTACTGGCTGCAAATTAATCATTATGAATCGCTCCATGCGCATGATGCAGTCGCGATTGCCGTTAAAGGAATTGAGGGCGGTTACAAAGCCTAACAGCCCTGCCGCATCAATAATAAATACATACGGTAATTAGCCATAACAACCAATTTTTAGGCACGTAAATTGCTTTACTTGAGCAGTGTCAATTTGTTGTTATGGAGTTACCGTATGGAATTCGCTTTATTATCAATTTTAGTATTAGTGGTTGGGGCCTCTGTGGTTGCGTCAAAATTTAGTGATGATGGCGGCAATCCCTATCCTTTTACCCGCAAACAAACCGTGTTTACACAGGTTGAGGGTGCATTTTTAAATCTTTTAGAGCGTGCGGTAGGCGATCAATACAAAATTGTGAGCCGCGTCAAACTCATCGATGTAATCGACTGCAAGCAAGGCCTTTCTGCTAAATCAAAACGTGCAGCTTTAGCTAAAGCTAAAAATAAGCAACTCGATTTTGTGCTGGTAGATAAAGAAAAAATGACGATAGTGGCTGCGGTCGATTTAGTTAACAACGCCAATAAAGATGGCCACAAAGCCCAGCGCGACTGGTTTGTAAACGGCGCTTTAGAATCCGCTGGCATTCCACATATTCGTATGAAAGTAAAATCAGGCTACCGCCCTTCTGAGGTGCGCGATGCAATTATGTTTAAATTAGGCAAACCTGCAGCGGTGCAATCGGCTCGTCCAACACGTAATCGTGTAAGTAAACCTGCGGTATTGTCACCTTCTCAGGCTAAAGCGCAAACCACTGCGTTAGCCGAAATTTAAAATAGAATTAAATACTCTCCTAAAAGTATTTAAAGCGAGCCGTAAAACAGCTCGCTTTTTTGTTTTTTATTGCTAACTTCACGTATAATCTACGTATTCAAACTCAGGAATCAAACACTATGAATGTTGGTATTATTGGCGCAATGGAGCCAGAAGTTAAAATTTTACGTGAAGCAATGCAAAACCCACAAGTGCTAACTAAAGCAGGGTTTACCTTTTACACAGGCGAATTAGCAGGTAATACAGTAACACTTGTGCAATCGGGTATTGGTAAAGTGGCATCAACGATTGCAACCACGTTATTAATTGATAACTTTAATCCTGATTGTGTTATTAACACAGGTTCTGCCGGTGGCTTTGATCCCTCTCTAAGTGTTGGCGATGTTGTTATCTCTTCAGAAGTACGCCATCACGATGTAGATGTAACCGCTTTTGGCTACGAAATCGGCCAAGTTCCACAAATGCCAGCAGGCTTTGCCGCACACCCAAAACTAGTTGAAGCTGCCGAGCAAACCATTGCGCAAATTAGCGAAGTAAAAACCTTAGTAGGCTTAATTTGTACGGGTGATTCATTTATGTGTGACCCAGTGCGAATTGATAAAGCACGCAGCGACTTTCCTACAATGCTTGCAGTAGAAATGGAAGGCGCATCTATTGCACAAACGTGTTTTGCGCTTAATACGCCATTTGTGGTTATTCGCTCTATGTCTGACATTGCCGGTAAAGAGTCGCCGCAATCGTTTGAAGAATACTTAGAGACTGCATCAATCAACTCATCAAAAATGGTTGTTGCACTATTGGAAAAACTAACAAAAGTTACGCTGTAAATGCTAAGCAATATTGTTCAAAACCATTTGGACTTTATTGCCTTTTTTGTGGCGCTCATTGCTGAGCGCTTTTTCCCGTTAAAAAGCTGGTATCACCCTAATACAGTATTAACCGCTATATTTAGTGCTATAGGAAAACGGGTTTATAAACCAAGTGAGCCTAAAAGTTACCTTTATTTAGCCTCCACCCTTGCCTGTACGCTAGTTTTAAGCGTTATTCTTATTATTATTGTGTTACTGCTTGAATTTGCCTTTTATCCTGAGCTGCTCGCGGGCCTCATTTTATATTTGTGCCTAGAAAGCAAAGCGATTGAAAAAAAAGCCCTGCGTGTTGCAAAGTTAGTAAAACAAAACCAAAAATCTACCGCGCGTGAACTCGTAAAGCCACTGCTTGCCCGAGAGGTCAATAAGCTCTCAGCGCCAGGTATTATTAAAGCCTTAATTGAAAGCTTAATTTTACGAACTGCCCGTAATTACTTTACCGTTATATTTATATTTTTATTACTTGGGCCAATTGCCGCTTTAGCGTATCGGCTACTGACTTTAATGCAGCATGCTTGGCGCACCGATATTTCACCTAATAGCCACTTTTTAAAACCGCTTAAAATACTTTTGTTTATAATCGAATTTATCCCCGTACGCTCACTTGCATTAACCATTGCCGCAAGCAAAGCCAGTAAACAAAGTATGCATTACATAAAGCACTATGGCAGACACTTTTATCAAACAAATACAGGGTGGATTTTAAGTGTGTGCTCCGCCTCTATTGGCGTACAGCTAGGCGGCCCTGCGGTTTATTTTGGTAAGCGTTTTAATAAAATGCGTATTGGAACCGAGCGACTCCCAAAAGCCGAAGACGTACCCGTGATTATAAATAGATTAAATCAAGCGCGTGCATTTTGGCTGTTAGTTATTATCAGTATTGAGATATTAAAGCTGATTTAGTGGTTTTTTAGCAGCCAAAATACGCGCACAAAAAAACCAGCCTAAGCTGGTTTTTTAGTTTTAACTGCGCTTACGCTACAGTAATGTTGGCAAACTTACGTTTACCTACTTGGTAAATAGCGGTCGTGCCTTTTGCTACTTCAAGTTTTGTATCAGTGATTTTATCTTCACCGTTAAGTTTTACTGCACCTTGCTTAATCATGCGCATTGCTTCAGAAGTACTGGCTACTAAATTAGCTTCTTTAAGTAAGTTAGCAATTAAAATACCTTCTTCTGCAATCGTAATTGTCAGCTCAGGGATTTCATCAGGTAGCGCTTTTTTCTGAAAGCGTTTGATAAAGTCATCGTGTGCGGCTTGCGCAGCTTCTTCACTGTGAAAACGTGCAATTAACTCTTTCGCCAGCTCAATCTTAATATCACGCGGGTTAGTGCCCTGCTCTACGCGTTGTTTTTGCGCTGCAATTTCTTCGATTGATAAGCTACTTAGTAAGTCGTAGTAGCGCCACATAAGTACGTCGCTAATCGACATTACTTTACCAAACATATCGTTTGGCGCATCAGTAATACCAATGTAATTACCAAGCGACTTAGACATTTTTTGAACGCCGTCAGTACCTTCAAGTAATGGCATCATTAATACTGTTTGAGGCTTTTGACCTTCTACTTTTTGAAGCTCGCGGCCCATTAAAAGGTTAAAGCGCTGATCAGTACCACCAAGCTCTACGTCTGACTCAAGTGCAACCGAATCCCAACCTTGTACAAGTGGATATAAAAATTCGTGAATTGCAATAGGTTGTCCGTTGCCGTAACGCTTTTTAAAGTCGTCACGCTCTAGCATACGCGCTACAGTTTGATTAGCTGCAAGTTTGATCATGCCTGCGGCACCGAGGTTTTCCATCCACGAAGAGTTAAAGGCAACGGTGGTTTTAGCTGGGTCTAGAATCTTAAAAACCTGCTCTTTATAAGTATCAGCATTGGCAAGTACATCTTCACGGGTCAGTGGTTTACGTGTTACATTTTTGCCTGTTGGATCGCCAATCATGCCGGTAAAGTCACCAATTAAGAAAATAACCTCATGACCTAAATCTTGAAAGGTTTTCATTTTATTAATTAGTACAGTGTGACCTAAATGTAAGTCTGGCGCGGTAGGATCGAAACCGGCTTTAATTTTTAACTTTTTGCCCGACTTTAGTTTTTCAACTAATTCGTCTTCAATTAATATCTCTTCTGCACCGCGTTTTATCTCTGCTAGAGCGGTTTGTAAATCCACTGTGTATTACTCCAAAATTCTGCCAACGAAGGGGCAACTAGATGACTTGCTACATAAGGGTTTAAAACAGATTTAAACCAAAAGCACTTATGTTGCTAACATAACAAATTTCTACCTAATTAAAACAATTTTTTATGCGAATAATGCAACTAAACTCAATAAGCTTAGTCTCACTGTGTTAGGCAATTAGAAATGGTGTTTAAACGCCGATTTTAGCGCACTTTAGAATCAGTTTAAATCGATAAACTTAAACAACTATAAATTGTCATTTTACTAACATTTGCGGGGCTTTTAGCTTTATTTACTAGTATTCGTACCTTATTACGTATATCCTGCATTAATATATATTTTATTTTCACGACAGCAGAAAAGGCACGTTATGGTTCACGTGGTTAACACGCTTCCCAAAAAACACAAATTGCTTATTCTAGGTTTGGTTTCTGCTATTGTTGGCTTAGCCTTTCTTCCTTCAGAAAAAGCGACTGCATCCAAAGACAATAGTGCAAATGCACTAGAAATTGGTAAGCGTTACGAGTTACAAGTTAAAGTTGAAGACAACGAAAAATTAACTGAATTAAATTCGCCAGAAGCAGCAGAAAAGCTGCCAGAATACGACTTAGTCGATCATCAAGTTAAAAACGGCGATAATTTAGCAATTATCTTCAAGCGTGCTGGCTTTTCAGCGCAAACGCTTCACAAGCTAATTAACACCAATGCTGAAACACGCAAACTAACTAAAATTCACCCAGGTGAAATACTTAGTTTTGCAACAGCAGAAAACGGTGATTTAGCTCAGCTTCGTTATGTTATTTCAAAAACAGATACTTTGTTTGTTACCTTAAATGACGAAGGTAATTACGACACATCAATAGATAGCAAAGAAATAGAAACACTGAGTAAAACAGCCGGTGGCGAAATTTCTAGTAGCTTTTGGACCTCAGCAATTGCTGCAGGCTTAAGCGAGCGCCAAATAATGAACTTTGCTGATATATTTGGTTGGGATGTGGATTTTGCCAACGATATTCGTAAGGGCGATCAGTTTGGGCTAATTTACGAGTCGCATTATGTTGATGGCGAGTTTATTGGCACTGGTAAAATTATTGCGGCAGAATTTATAAACCAAGGCCAGCGTTATGCGGCTATTCGCCATACCGATGGCAGCTTTTATACGCCTGAAGGGCGCAGCATGAAAAAAGCATTTTTACGTGCGCCGGTAAACTTTAAGTATATTAGCTCGAGCTTTAACCCACGTCGCTTACATCCGGTAACAGGGCAAGTAAGAGCGCACCGTGGTATTGATTACGCAGCACGTACAGGCACACCGGTTGTTGCTTCGGGTAACGGTAAAGTAATTAAAGCAGGTTACAGTAAGTACAATGGTAACTACGTATTTATAAGCCATGGCACACAGTACGTAACTAAGTACTTACACCTTAACAAAAAGCTTGTTAAAACAGGCCAAAAGGTTAAACAAGGTGACAAAATTGGTACCGTGGGTTCTACCGGCCGTGTAACAGGCGCACACCTACACTACGAATTTTTAGTAAATGGTGTACACCGTAATCCTAAAACCGTTAAGTTACCTAAGTCTGAGCCATTACCACGCTCTGAACTTGCTAAGTTTAAACCTATTGCCGAAAACTTTATTGCACAGCTTGAACGCAATCGCGAACTACAGCTAGCACTTAAGTAACGTATAAGTTATAGATACTAAAAAAGCCTTTGCAGGGTTAACCTGCAAAGGCTTTTTTGTGTTTTTTATTAATTAGTTCATTAATACATAAATTAGCTGTACGACTAAAGAAACCATAACCAGCGGCCAAATATATTTACTGTATTTGGTTGCGCCATCCAACCCCATTTTACCTTGGTACTTTTCAAGCAAAGGTATCAGCACCGCTAGAGCGACAAACAAGCAAATTAAAATAACAAATATATTCATTCCTAAACCTTAATTATGGTAATTCATGGCCTTTGGCGCTTACATACAATGCATACCAATGTTCGCGACTTAACGTAACATTTAGCGCACCGCATGACGCTGCAATACGCTCAACGTTCGTTGTGCCAATAATTGGCTGTATTAATGCAGGATGGCGTAATAACCAAGCTAAAACAATTGCCTCAGGCGTTGTATCGTAAAGTGCAGCAAGCTTATTTACGAGTATGCTGGTATTTATATCGGCTTGCGATGCATTTGTTAAATCGCCCCCTGTGTATAGCCCTTGGCATAAACTTCCCCAGCTTTGTATTTGAATATCAAAGTGGCGGCAATACTCTACACTGCCCGGTGTAAAGTTAAGATCTTTTCCATCTGCATTACCTGCATAAACGCCTTCATCAACAAATTGGTGTTTTTGTAAACTTGCTTCAATTTGGTTAGCAACAATAGGCATATCTAGGGCATGTTGTAAAAAGTTCATTTGGTGCTGCTGCATGTTTGATACGGCAAAATTACGTACTTTGCCGCTTTCTTGAAGGCAGCTAAATACTTGTGCAATTTCTTCTACTTCCATTAGAGGATCAGGACGATGAAGCATAAGCACATCAAGGTAATCGGTGTTTAAACGTTTAAGTGAACCTTCAACTGATTCTTCAATCCACTTGGCCGAAAAGTCGTAACGCTTGGGGCCTTTATCATCTTCAAAGCGTATACCGCATTTAGATTGAATATACATGTGCTCGCGCAGCTCTGGTCGCTCAGCTAGTGCTTGGCCAAATACCTGCTCGGCTTTGCCAAAGGTATAAATATCGGCGTGATCAAAAAAGTTAATGCCGCCAGCTATGGCTGCATCAATACACTCGTGAGTTTGCTTTAAGTGAGCCTTAGTAATGGCGTCTTTATTCCAACCGCCGCCTAGGCCCATACAGCCAAAAACGAGTCTACTAACATGAGGTAAATATTTTGCCAAAGGGGTGTGAAGCATGATGACTATCCTTATTAGTGTGCATAGCCCTCACTGTAAACAAAAATACGTCTGCAAACAAACTTTAATACGTGCAGTTTTATAGGCATAAAAAAAGCGCAGTAAACTGCGCTAATCGGTTGGATTAAATCCTAAATACTAGCCAACAAGCGCCAGTAATATACCCGCGGCTACGGCACTTCCTAGTACTCCAGCTACGTTTGGCCCCATAGCATGCATAAGTAAAAAGTTATGTGGGTTATTTTCAAGCCCAACTTTATTAACTACACGCGCCGCCATTGGTACTGCTGATACACCCGCAGCACCAATTAAAGGGTTAATAGGTGTTTTAGAAAGCTTGTTAAGGCCTTTTGCCATAAACACACCCGACGCTGTACCAATAGCAAATGCCAGCGCACCGAGCACCAAAATACCAATGGTTTCTACAGTTAAAAACTGATCGGCCGCTAGTTTAGAGCCCACTGCCAAACCTAAAAATATCGTGGTTATATTAATAATTTCGTTTTGGGCACTGTTACTAAGCCTATCCACAACACCAGACTCACGCATTAAATTACCTAAACAGAACATACCTACTAAGGGAATAGCCGCTGGTAAAAACATAGCGGTTAAGCTCAGTACCATTAAAGGAAATACTATTTTCTCTTTTTTAGATACTTTGCGCAGCTCTGGCATTTTAATAGCACGCTCATCAGGTGTAGTTAATGCGCGCATAATTGGCGGCTGAATAATTGGCACTAACGCCATGTAAGAATAAGCAGCAACCGCAATGGCACCTAGTAAATCAGGGGCAAGCTTAGATGCTAAGAATATGGCTGTAGGGCCATCGGCACCGCCAATAATGGCAATGGCTGAGGCATCTTGTAAGCTAAATTCAAAGCCAGGTACATAGTTTAATAAAATTGCCCCAAACAAGGTGGCAAAAATACCAAACTGCGCGGCTGCACCCAGTAATAACATACGCGGGTTGGCAATAAGCGCACTAAAATCAGTCAGCGCCCCTACTCCCATAAAAATTAATAAAGGGAAGATCCCCGTATCAATACCTACGTAGTACACGTAATAAAGCAAACCACCTGGGTCAGAAAGCCCAGCAACCGGAATATTAGTCAGTATTGCGCCAAAGCCAATCGGCAGCAGTAATAGGGGTTCAAAGTTTTTAGCAATGGCTAAAAACAACAACAAACACCCTACAGCAATCATTATTAAGCCAGGAAACGTAAAGTTAGCAATGCCGGTAGCATGCCAAAGGTTTAAAAGACCTTCCATTAAAGCTACTCCTACGCCATCGCTATAATTGCATCGCCCGTTGTCACAGCATCACCTTCAGACACTAAGACCTCAGCCACAGTACCTGAGTGCATTGCACGAACCTCGGTTTCCATTTTCATCGCTTCCATAATAACAACCACATCGCCTTCGTTTACGGCTTGGCCTGCTTTTACTTTTACTTTAAAAATATTACCTGCCAGTGGCGCATTCAGTGTTTCACCTGATGCAACCGATGCTGATTGTGGTAAGTGCTCTGAATCTTTTAGCGTTACCTCTTTAAGCTCGCCACCTTGCGCAACCACTACATCGTAAACTTTACCGTCAACTTTAACGCTGTATTGCTCAGCGCTAACACCTTTGTTGCTTGCAGGTTTTGCTGCAGGCTTAGCGTTTGCATCATCAGCACTTGGCACTGCTTCAAAGGCATCTGGGTTGTTACGGTTTTTAATAAATTTAAGGCCAACCTGTGGGAATAATGCATAGGTAAGCACATCATCTATTTGCTCATCAGCAAGTATTAAACCTTGTTCTTCCGCTTCTTTTTGCAGCTCTGCTTCAAGCGATGCAAGCTCTGGGGCTATATTATCTGCAGGGCGACACGTAATAACCTCGCTGCCATCAAGCACTCGCTCTTGCAGCTCTTTGTTCATAGGTGCAGGTGTTAAACCATACTCGCCTTTTAAAACACCGGCGGTTTCTTTGGTAATTGTTTTATAACGCTCACCCGTAAGCACATTTAGTACTGCTTGTGTGCCTACAATTTGCGATGTTGGAGTAACTAGCGGAATAAAACCTAAATCTTCACGCACGCGTGGGATCTCAAGTAATACTTCATTTAGCTTATCTGCTGCGCCTTGCTCTTTCAGTTGGTTTTCCATGTTGGTTAACATGCCACCAGGTACTTGCGCGAGTAAAATACGGCCATCAACACCTTTAAGGCTCCCCTCAAAGGCAGCGTACTTTTTACGTACATCTCTAAAGTAAGCCGCTATTTCTTCTAGCTGGTTTAAATCTAATTCGGTATCGCGGGGCGTTCCTTCAACAATCGCTACAATGGTTTCTGTAGCTGAATGACCGTAAGTCATACTCATTGAAGAAATAGCGGTATCAAGCATATCAATGCCTGCATCAATGGCTTTTTGATATGTAGCAGTACTTAAACCTGTGGTTGCATGGCACTGCATAGCAATAGGGATAGAAACGGTTTCTTTTAGCCCTTTAATAAGTTGCTCTGCATCGTATGGTTTTAATAAGCCTGCCATATCTTTAATACAAATAGAGTGACAACCTAAATCCTCTAGCTGTTTTGCAAGGGTTAACCACATATCAAGGGTATGCACTGGGCTTACAGTATAAGAAATAGTGCCTTGCGCGTGTGCTCCTACTTTTACAGCCGCTTTAATTGCCGTTTCTAAGTTACGTACATCGTTCATGGCGTCAAAAATACGAAATACATCTACACCATTTTTGTGGGCACGCTCTACAAACTTTTCTACCACGTCATCGGCATAGTGGCGGTAACCCAATAAATTTTGCCCGCGCAATAGCATTTGCTGTTTAGTATTCGGCATTGCTTTTTTAAGGGCACGAATACGCTCCCACGGGTCTTCACCTAAATAACGAATACACGAGTCAAACGTAGCGCCGCCCCATGACTCAATAGACCAATAACCGGCATCATCAAGTTTGCTAGCAATAGGGAGCATGTCATCTAAGCGCATACGGGTTGCAAGTAAAGACTGATGAGCATCGCGTAAAACAAGTTCTGTTAATTTTAATTTAGCCATGTGTGCCTCTTATTTATTATTTGATTTGTACTGAGCAATGGCAGCACTAATAGCAGCGATGTGCTCGTTTGGCACACCTTGAGATTTTAAAGATGGTGATTTAACCGGTATTGCAACTTCAGCCTCGTCAAAACGAGCAACCAAGTTAGACATGAGTGACACAGCACCAATCAATATTGAAAGAAATACAAACACGCCCACCATGCCCGTAAGCATCAAGCTACCTGCGGTTGTGAGTACAGCTCCTATATCCATTTTTCTCCCCCTGCACTATATAGCGATATAAAAAACCGCTTTATTTAAATAATTATTCACCGAATGATAACAAAACTTTTAACTTTGTCCACCACCTGTCAATTGGTAAAACCAATTAAAATTAAACTAACATACAGTCACAATAGTTAACATAGCTAATACAGGGTTAAATTAGCTTAGATATAGATGATAAAAATAACCGTTATAGGCAAAGGTTATATGGTTAAACCCAAAAAAACTTAAAAACTATAAAAAATAGTAAGTTAAACGGCAGGTAAAAAATCAGTTTGGGCTAAAATGTAAATTGGTCTTACCAAGATTAGTTAAGCAGCGCGCAAAAAATATTTATTTTTTTACTCTCTTTACAATAGTGTGAATAAGTTACATCGTTAAACGTAAAACTTACCAATCCTAAATTTACAATCTTCGCTCAAAAAACCATAACACACTGAAAAATAATAAAATTAAACTCTGGCACGCAACTGGCATTATTACTTTCGAACGAATTTGATAACCAAGGAGAAAACAATGTTACGCTGGACAATTACATTTTTAGTTATTGCTTTAATCGCTGCAGTGTTAGGTTTTGGTGGTATCGCAGGTGCCGCAGCTGGTATAGCAAAAATTATATTCTTTATCTTTTTAGTACTTTTAGTGATTTCTTTAGTTTCAGGTGCGCTGCGCGGTAAATCGCCCAGGTAGCTACTAACATACTTAAAACACTAAACAATCAACATATACAAGGAATTACATTATGAACTCAACAACTTTAAAAGCAGCACTAATCGCCGTATTTGCAGGTTTCTTTATGATGGGTTGTGAAGACAACCACGCAGAAGAAGCAGGTGAGCGTATTGATGAAGCAGTAACTGACGTGCAAAACTCTGTTGAAGATGCATGTGAAAATGTAAAAGAAGGCGTTAATGCAGAAGAAACTAACTGTTAATCTGTTTGGTAACGTAAAAAACGGCTTTTAATAAGCCGTTTTTTGTGCGCTAATAAAAAGGGGCTTCTAACTCTTATAATGCATAGCCTACATTAACGGGTGTGATTTTTACGCTAGCTTGTTAAAATAGCGAAAACTATTACTTATTAGCAATTATGGCACTGACCACCACTTACACACTCGATAAACCCTACTACTACGAATGCTTTGACGAGTCCCACTCTTATAGTAAAGCAGCCAAGCCAAAGTATTTTTTGCTGGCATTACTGGTGTGCTTAGGTTTAATTAGTATTTACGCTATGGACGATCATTACCTAGGTACATTTTTAATAATGCTAGGTGTATTAGAATGCGTTGCCTTTTATTACCGCAGGCCTTGGTGGGTTACGCGCCAAATGTTTAGTCGTGCTTCGGGCTCAACGGTTACTCTTTCGTTTACTGATGACGCTATTAGCACCGAAAACCATTATAAAAGCCATACATTTAAGTGGGCAGAAATAACCCATATTATTAAAACTAACCACGGCTACTTAGTGCACCATAATAAAGGTATGCAATATATTTCTAGCAGTGTATTAACCGATGAAATGCGCGATTTTATAAACAAAAAAGCCACTCAGTGAGTGGCTTTTGGTATAGCTAAGTGCATTACTCAGCTAAGTATACGTGTTGATTAAGCATTGCCCGGATTAGGGTTAGACTTTTCAGCTTGTATACGCATGTAAATCTCTTCACGATGCACTGAAACGTCTTTAGGTGCGTTAACACCAATTCGAACTTGATTTCCTTTAACACCTAATACAGTAACAGTTACTTCGTCACCAATCATTAGGGTTTCACCTACTCTACGAGTTAGTATTAGCATTCTCTTGCTCCCATGTTCCAATAAATTATAAGATTCCGCTTGACCATTTTAATGAAAAATTGATTGAAAAGTAAGTAAAAACTCCCAAACTATCCATTTTCTGTTAAAAATTCTGAGTGTAACGCTCTTACTGCTAGTTCTAAATACTTCTCGTCAATTAAAACCGATACCTTGATTTCAGACGTCGATACTAAAACTATGTGTATGCCTTCTTGCGCCAATGCATCAAAAAATTGATGCGCTACACCACTGTGAGACTTCATTCCTATGCCAACAGCCGACACTTTTGCAACTGTTGTATCACTAGAAATGCTATCAGCCTGCAGATTTACCTGTTGTTGAGTTAGTAAATCGTGTGCTTGCAAATAGTCATTTGAATGCACAGTAAAAGCATAGTCTATTTTTTCAAAGTTATGATTAACTTGACTAATCATATCTATTTCGATGCCATTTTCTGCAAAAAGTTTCAAAATTTTTGTAAGAGAATGAACACAGTATGGTACGCCATGTACCTTTATCAAGCATTCGTCACGATTAAACGCAATCCCCGACACAACCTTAGTTGGCATATCGCTCTCCTCAAAACTTATTAGCGTTCCTTCATCGGGCTCAAAACTCGAAAGCACCCTTAGCGGCATTTTATGATTACCAGCCGACTCAACAGCACGAATATGCAATACTTTTGCGCCTAAGCTTGCCAGCTCTAGCATTTCGGCAAACGTTACATGGCGCATTCGCTGTGCGTTTGGTTCTACACGAGGATCAGTAGTGTATACGCCATCAACGTCGGTATAGATCTGACATTCATCGGCTTTTATTGCCGCGGCTATCTCTACCGCAGAGGTATCGGTGCCGCCACGTCCAAGGGTTGTAATATTGCCCTCTACATCGCGCCCCTGAAAACCGGCAATAATCGCAACCCGATTATGCTCAAGCTCATGCTTTAAACGCGTCGCAGCAACCTCTTCAATACGGGCTTTACCAAACATGTTATCGGTTTGAATATTAACCTGATCGGCTAGTAGGCTTACAGCCGAATGGCCACGTTTTATAATAGCCATAGCAAGGAGCGAAACAGAAACCTGTTCTCCAGTGCTAATAAGTACGTCTAATTCTCGGCTACTCGGGCGAGTATCTATTTGCTTGGCGAGGTTAATTAAGCGGTTGGTTTCTCCCGACATGGCCGAAAGAACCACAACCACTTGATGACCTTGCTGCTTAGTTTTAACAACAAGGTCGGCGACCGCTTCTATTCGCTCAATAGAGCCAACCGAAGTGCCGCCAAACTTTTGGACAATAAGTGCCACGTAAGCTTAAACTTTCTCACTTACCCAGGCTGTCACGCTTTCAAGCGCGGCGTTTAGGTTTTCAGGCTGTGAACCACCCGCTTGTGCCATATCAGGACGACCGCCCCCTTTACCGCCTACTTGGCCTGCCATGTGGTTTACAAGCTCACCAGCTTTAACTTTACCGGTTAAATCTTTCGTTACACCGGCAATTAGGCTTACTTTTTCGCCGCTGGCAACACCCAGTGCAATAACACCTGAGCCAATCTTGTTTTTAAGGTCGTCAACCATACCACGAAGCGCTTTAGATTCAGTTCCTTCAACGTTTGCCACTAATAGCTTAACGCCATTAATTTCAACAATCGAATCAAGTAAAGACGCACCCGCTGCACTGGCTAGCTTATCGTTAAGCTGTGCAATTTGCTTTTCAAGGCCTTTAGACTTTTCAAGAAGCGCAGTTACTTTTTCAAGTACCGATGCGCTATCACCTTTTACCAGCGCCGCTACATCGTTTAGCTGTTTTTCTTGCTCGCTTACATACGCCACTGCATCTGCGCCTGTTACAGCTTCAATACGGCGTACGCCTGCAGCAATACCGCTTTCAGATACAATTTTAAATAAGCCAATATCACCCGCGCGCTCTACGTGCGTACCGCCACACAGTTCAATTGAGTAATCGCCAATAGTTACTACGCGTACTTCATCGTCGTACTTTTCGCCAAACAGCGCCATTGCCCCTTTTGCTTTAGCGTCATCAATCGCCATAAGCTCAGTGTTTAGGGCAAAGTTACGACGAATTTCATCGTTAACTACACGCTCAATTTCACGTAGCTCGTCTTTAGTAACCGCTTCAAAGTGTGAGAAGTCAAAACGTAAACGCTCAGGCTCAACCAGCGAGCCTTTTTGGCTTACGTGTTCACCTAATAGTTGGCGCAGTGCTTCGTGTAAAATATGCGTAGCTGTGTGATTTTTCTTAATACGTTCACGGCGTGCATCATCAATAGTGGCATCTACTTTATCGTTAACCGCAATGCGCCCTTGTACGCTACCGTGGTGTGCAAACGCATTACCCAGTTTAGTAGTGTTAGTCACAGTAAACTCGCCACCTGCAACAGTAATGGTACCGGTATCGCCTGTTTGGCCACCAGATTCTGCATAAAATGGCGTATGGTTAAGTACAACAATGCCTTGTTGGCCGTCTTCTAAAATAGAAACCGACTCACCATTTGCAAACACTTCTACTACTGTAGCGCTATGATGTGTGCTGTCGTAGCCTTTAAACTCAGTGTGTTTTTCTGACTTTAATTGCTCGTTGTAATCGGCACCAAATTTACCAGCTTGCTGCGCTGTTTTACGCTGTACAGCCATGCACTCTTCAAAGCCTGCATGGTCTATTGTCATTTGGCGTTCACGGGCTACATCGGCCGTTAAATCAGCAGGGAAACCATAGGTGTCGTATAATTTAAATACTAAGTCACCAGGAATAACATCGCCTTTAAGCTCGCTTAGGCTCTCTTCTAAAATAGCTAAGCCACGCTCAAGGGTTTTACCAAATTGTTCTTCTTCAATGCGCAGTACTTTTTCGATAATTTCTTGCTGCTTTGCAAGCTCTGGGTAGGCTTGGCCCATTTGTTCAATAAGCGCTGCAACCAGTTTATAGAAAAACGCACCTTGTGCACCAAGCTTGTTACCATGGCGCACTGCACGACGAATAATACGACGCAATACATAACCGCGGCCTTCGTTTGATGGCATAACACCATCAGAAATTAAAAACGCACACGAGCGAATATGATCCGCCACTACGCGTAGCGATTTATCGTTTAAATCTTGTGCGTTAGTTACACTTGCCGCAGCTGCAATTAAGCCTTGGAACAAGTCGATTTCGTAGTTTGAATGCACGCCTTGTAAAATAGCAGCAATACGCTCAAGGCCCATACCTGTATCAACAGATTGTTTAGGCAGCGGCTCCATAGTACCGTCGCTTTGACGGTTGTACTGCATAAATACAAGGTTCCAAATTTCTATAAAGCGGTCGCCATCTTCTTCAGGCGAGCCCGGAGGACCACCCCAAATGTGCTCACCGTGATCGTAAAATATTTCAGAACACGGGCCACACGGGCCAGTATCGCCCATTGACCAAAAGTTATCTGAGGTAGCAATACGAATAATACGATCTTCGCTTAGGCCAATATCATTGTGCCAAAAGCCAAATGCATCTTCATCGTCGTGGTAAATAGTAACAAGTAGTTTTTCTTGTGGTAATTTAACAACCTCAGTTAAAAACTCCCACGCAAACTTAATAGCGTCTTGTTTAAAGTAATCGCCAAAACTAAAGTTACCTAGCATTTCAAAAAATGTATGGTGACGCGCTGTGTAACCTACGTTTTCTAAATCGTTATGTTTACCACCAGCACGCACACAACGCTGTGCACTTGTAGCACGCGTGTAAGGGCGAGTTTCGGCGCCTAAAAACACATCCTTAAAAGGAACCATACCGGCATTGTTAAATAACAACGTGGCATCGTTACCCGGAATAAGTGAAGCCGATTGGACAATTTGGTGCTGTTTGCTGGCAAAAAAGTCTAAAAACTGTTGCCTAAGTTGTGCCGTAGTCATGTGCTGCATGTGAAAATCTCACCTGTATTTACTGTGCTTGCATTGCAAAATCAATTTGTTCGTAGCTAAATCCTCGGTACATTAAGTAGCGCACGCGCTTAGCTTTATCTTTGTACTCGAGGTTGGCCGGTGTAGTTGAATACTTTTTGTTGTACGCTTCCTGCGCAAGCTCAAACCAGTCTATTTCAAGCTCTTCAACCACTCTTTCAAGTAGTGAACGGTCAATCCCTTTGCCTATGGCTTCGCTTTGAATGCGCTTTAAGCCATGGCCTTTAAAAATGTGTTTTCTGACAAACCCTTCGCAATAACGTTGCTCGTTAATAAAATTGTGCTCTTCGCACCAATTAAGCAGGGTTTCTATAAACTCGTCGCTGGCTTCTTTTTGCTGAAGCTTAAAGGTTAACTCACGGCGCGAATACTCTTGGCGCCCAAGTAACCACAGTACATAGTTTTTAAGTTTTTGTTTTAACTTATCATCCATTAAGCGTCAAAGCGCCCGCTTTGTTCACTGCTAAGTGGTTTAACATTGCTATCGTCACTTGGCGGTACAACTGGCATAAAAATAGCCTGATAAGATACAAAGAAACTAATGTAGCAAATTGGCATTAAAATCAACAGCGGTAAGAACGATAAGAACATAGAAAGCGCCATAAATAACACACAAATAATGCCAAAAACACTCAATGCGAACAGGTTATGATAAAAAACCAATAGCGAATTTTTAAGCGCCGTTAAAATGCGTTTTTCTTTACTAAAATAAATAAGCGGTACCGCGTAAGCAAACGCCATTAAATACACCGCCATTGCCACTAAAAATAGCACCACACTGGCGCCCGAAATACTATTTAAGGTCTGCTCAAGCGCAATGTTAGGATCAAGCCCCTCTTGGCTCATAATAGCCACCGCATCGGCAAATAGGCCATTAGCTAACAAGGCCATTAAAATACCCGCCCCCATTTGGTAAAGCGCTAAACGTAGTAGCCCTAAACGGTTACCTTTTGCGCTAAAGGGTTTGAGTATGTCTGCTAGCATAATTTTACCGCCCTGCTGCTTGCTAAGCACCGCTTGGTAAAAACCGGCGGTTAAAAAAGGCGTAGCAAGTGCCGCAACAACTTGCAGCAAAGGTAAAAATAACGACAGTATGCCCACTATACCTATTAATAAGTGCATAACTACAAAGGTAAATGGCTGGGTTTTAAAAATATGCCAACCGGCTTTAAACCACTTTAGCCCGGCATCGGCTTTAAAAATTCGTAATTCGTTAGACATACTGGCTCTTAAATTAAACAAAACACGCCAAGTATAACTTGGCGTGAGGGGGGATTAACAGACACTACATGATTAAATAGTTAAGGTTTTTTAATTTTTTTAATATCTAACATATGTGCGCCGTGTTTTATTTTGGTTTCTAGGTAAGCTTTGTTACCTGTAAGGCCTGCTTTAATGTGCGCATGGGTACCAATAACGGTGTCTACTTCAATGCCGGCATCTTTTAATGCATTAAGCTTTTTAGGGTTATTGGTCATTAATTTAACGTGGCTTAAATTAAGTGCGTTGAGCATTAATACCGCGTCCGAAAAATCACGTAAGTCATCGGCAAAGCCTAAGTGGTTATTAGCCTCGTAAGTGTTCATACCTTGAGATTGCAGCACGTAAGCATCAATTTTATTATATAAACCAATACCTCGGCCCTCTTGGCGTAAATACAATAATACCCCGCCTTGCTCGTGCATCATTTCAATACACTCATTTAACTGCTCGCCACAATCGCAGCGCGATGAATGAAACACATCACCGGTTAAACACTCAGAGTGCATGCGAATAAGCGGCACATTTTGATTTACATCAGCATTGTTAAATACAAACGCAACGTGTTCTTGGCCGTCTTTTAAGCCACTAAAAGACACTATTTCTGCGGGAATATCACTATTTTTGCCAACATTAAGCTGGGCTCTTGCTCTTACTTGCGCCACGACAAATCCAAATAATTAAATAACTACGACACCATAAGGTGATAATATCACAAATGTTTAAAGTTAGATCGTAGTACACTAGGTTTATGGCAAATATATGGCGATTACACAGCCTATTTTCAATCTTAATATGCAATAAACTCCCACTACCTAGGGCTATTTCCCCAAAACAATGACAAACTTGTACGCATTTGCTATTTTAATTTTATTACTTTTACCACGCTGCTTATACATTAAGTTAATACACCGCACCTATAAAAAGCTAAAACGGTGTTACCTAGTTATCTCTGCAGGCACTATTAGTACAGTTTAATGACGAAAGTTAGTTACAGCTTAGTGCACATGGGTATTAGGTAATTAGTTAGTTTTATAAGCAAGCGCCCACACAAAGAGTAATGAAAACTATTATCACTTGTGGTATTTTGTTTCTAGATTGAACACTAATAGGGATTATTATGAAAGCACAACACCTCGCCTTAGTTATCGGATTAACCTTTACGCCTTTTGCAAGCCAGGCCAATGCAAGCCAAGTAAGCGATGATAAAGCCGCCTTTTCTGATGCATACCAAAGTTATTTAACGGCTGTTAAAAAAGACAAAAACATAGAGCAAGCGGCTAAACATGCCTATACTACAGGCCTTGCGCTTTATGGTGATAAAAGTGATAACACCGCAAGCCTTGCTATTAATTACGCCAAAGCAATTACAGCGCCGCGCTCTACCAACGACAAAAAAAATGTATCAGAGCAACGCTTCGAACTTTACTCGCAAGCCTATACAATACTGGCAAATAACCACGGTAAAAATGCAATAGAAACAATCGATGCCCTAATAGGCAAAGCGGAAAACACCAGCTCGGCCTATCAAGCCGATAACGATTACGAGCGTATAATTGAGATTGCTAAAACACAAAACAACCCTAAATTTGTTGCCGACATGCAGTTTGAAGCAGCCTCGCTGTTAGCCAAAAAATTTGCTCATAAAAAGTACCATAAAGCTAAAACGCTGCTTAACCAAGCCGATGACTACTACCGTAATAACCTAGACGACAATACCGTAGAGCGCATTAAAGCCGACTTTTTAATGGCGTCGTTTGCTCAAGGTAAGAAAAAATACAATGAAGCCATTGAACGACTAAACCATGTTGTATCGGTATTTGATAACAACTTAAGCTTTGATCACAGCGCTGAGCTTACTGCGCACTCAAAGCTTGTTAACCTTTACGAAAAAACAGGCCAAAGCGAACAAGCCACTAAGCATTGTTTAGCAATTGCTAAAATGGTGCCGTGGAAAAAAACACAAGAGCAAACACCTATATACCGCAAAAATCCTGAGTACCCACAAAACAAAGCACGCCAAATGCGAGACGGTATTGTCGTTGTTGAATTTGACGTAGATACCGCAGGCTTTGTTAAAAACCCAGAGGTAGTTAGCTCACAAGGGGGGAAAGAGTTTGAAAGGTCGGCACTTACGGCACTTAAAAAGTGGCGTTATGCACCAAAATTTGAAAACGGCCAACCCGTTGTTGCAAGTACGCAAGTACAGCTCGACTTTAAAATAGCCAGATAACACGCAAGGTATTATAGCGTCTTTTTTGTTCAGGTAGTTTTATTCAAAGCTTTGCGAGTATTTTATCGCTCGCGGCTTCAATTAAATCGAGCACATTTTCAAAGCCATCATCGCCGCCGTAGTATGGGTCGGGTATGGCGCTTTGGCTTTGCTCGCCGTATTCTAAAAACAATGCCAGCTTGTAATGTAAATGGGTGGGGCATTGCGCTTTTAAGTCAGCTAAGTTTTGTGTGTCGGCCGCTAAAATTAAATCAAACTCAGTAAAATCGCTGCTGCGCACTGGGCGCGAAAATATACCTTTAAAGCTATAACCGCGTTTTTCACCCGCAGCCATTGAGCGGCTATCTGGCGTTTTACCTTCGTGGTAGCCAATAGTCCCTGCCGAGTCGACTTTTACCTCAACGCCTAATTTTTTAGCACGCGCTTTTAACACCGCCTCTGCTGTGGGCGAGCGGCAAATATTACCTAAACACACTATCAGTACTTTTTTCATTAAGGCTCCTTTAGCTAATTTAACCACCTAGGCTTTAAAACTGTTTTAATATAGCCTCGTTATAGTCATCGGCATTTAAAGTCAGGTTATACTTGGCGGCCACACTATCAAGCTCGGCTTGTTTTATAGCTAACTCGTCCATAGTAATGGTGTTATCGTCAAGCTGCCATAAAAGCCGTGAGCCCGCATAACTATAATGAATCGCTAATAATGCATCGGCATTACCCTCGCGCCCTGCCGCTTTTAGCTTTGGCATTTTGCGGGTTATTTTATTAAGCGCTTGTTTTAGCTCCCACACGTACACCACCTCGGTCATAAAACTATGGGTACGGTATTTATTTAACAGCCAGCCAATGGCCAAACTTGTTATAACAACACCGGTTAAATTCCAATGAAAATGGCTCCCGCTTTCATCAGGAAACAACGCAATTAACGTTTGCGATATAGCCAAGCTGCCAACAGCTAAACCCGCCGCACACCCTGCAATTACACTATTTAAATGTTTGCGGTAACGTGCTTTATCTATTTGTATGAGTTGCATAACAGCCTAAAAAATTAATAAGTAAAAATATAGCGAACGCTATTGTAACTAAACCCCGCAATTTTTATAAAATTATTTAACCCCTTTTTGATTTGCCCCCCGTTATAACTTTTAAACAACCCAATAAGTTTACTCGGAGCGGCTTATGCACACACTTGAAGTACCCAATAATTCAGCATTTATTAAAACATCAACCGCCGTTATTGGCGGCGCAGTAATGACCTTTGCCGCCTTTGCATTTATGCAACACCTAATTAGTGGCGAGCAGCGCGCACCTATAAAACTCGGCGACGATATTATTGTAGAGATTTTTCAGGCACCAGAGGATTCACAAGTTAGGCATATACAAAAAATACAGCCACCACCGCCTGTGCCAAAAACGCCGCCTAAAGCGCCACCAATCGATACCTCAAACGACCCTGTAATAGCGATTAACGAATTAACACCAATCACTATTGATGATTTTGGAGATGATATAAATAGCACGATTAACCGCCCAACAGGCGATGCAACCCCCATAGTGCGCATAAATCCAAAATACCCAACATCTGCTGCGCGCAATGGCATAGAAGGCTGGGTACAACTCAGCTTTAGTATTTCGCCCACCGGCGAAGTAATAAACCCAGTGGTAATAAACGCCGAGCCCAAACGCACCTTTGACCGCGAAGCAATAAGAGCCATAAAACGCTGGAAATATCGCCCCAAAGTAATAGAAGGTGTGGCACAATTACAAACAGATCAAACCGTACAGCTCGATTTTAAATTAGATAACTCTATTTAACGGACTAAACGCCTATGCTACTCAGTATTAAGTCATGGTTATTTGAAACGCCAAGCAAGGATTGCATGGCAAGTTACGCAAAAAGTGGCGACAACCGCCACTTAGAGCAGCTTATTTCCCTATACAGTAACGATTTATATCACTACCTAGTGACGCAATCTAATACGCATTTAGCATACGACGTAAGCCAACAAACCTGGCTAAAAGTAATCGAAAAACGCCACCTTTACCAAGCGCAAACCACGCCAAAAGCGTGGTTATTTAAACTCGCGCGCAACACATTAGTAGACGAATACCGCAAACAGCAGCGCTTTGTAGAGCTTGACGAAAACACCCACCTACCTGCGCAGCAAAATGAGCAAGGTAATAACAATAGTATTAGCAATATAAATTACCAAGCGTTCGATAGCGCACTCAAGCAACTGAGCTTTGTACAACGCGAAGCCATTACCTTACAACAAGAAGGCTTTAGCCTTGCCGACATAGAGCTTATAACGCAAAGCAACCATGAGAGCGTAAAAACAAGGCTGCGCTATGCCAAGCAAAACCTTAAACGTTTATTAGGAGCAAACAATGAACAAGCCTGATGAGCAGTTTGACCAAAAGCTCACTCAACACTACAAAGAGCGAAAAGCACGCACTACACTCAGCGCTTCCCAACAAAAAGCGTTACTTAATAATGCCAGCCATAAAAAGCCCTCAAGGCTTAGTTTTACGCTACAGTTAACCAGCCTTGCCTGCGCACTGGGCGTATTCGCCTTTATTGTGTTTGATAGTAACGAGGGCATTAACCACGCACCTAAAACGGTGCTTAACAGCTCATTTAAAACTATAGACATTCACGACTACTCAATTATTAAAACCCACGAAATAAACCCATCGGGCAGTTACACAAGCGCCATTACCGAGCAAAAACACGCACTCGATACTCAGCACGCTAATAGCTTGCGCTTACACCAACAACGCCACATAGAATACGGCACGCTCGTAAAGGTTGATAACGACTGGTACATAGCCAGCTGTAATGACGAGGTACTGGTACAAATTAAGCAGTCGCTCTTAAGTGATTTAAAGGGAAGGCACGCAGTGGAAAGTAATATAAATACCGGTGATATGCTCGCTATGGCGCATAACGGTAAAGGGCAAATAGTAGCGCTTAAACATGCTGGAGTTGGGGTTAGGCAGTGTGGGGTTTAGGTGGTTTGTCTCAGTTAAGGTTGGTGGTAATTTAGATAAATATTACCACCGAGAACACAGAGGCGCTTCGCGCTGCACAGAGGTAGTTAACTATCGCCCATGTAGTCTAGTGGTGAGGAAAGCTCTATAAAATCACGATATTGCTCTTTGGTAATTTTGTTGTATTCATCTTTGATATAGATATAGTTAAGCCATAATAAAGTAACTTCTGGAGAAATTCGTATTGAATGCTGAGCTAGGTTCTTTTCTGCGTTTTGCAACTCAGTTAAACCGTCATCGCTATCAGGAATCCAAACATCATAAGGGTTTAATTCTGAGACAAAAACACGAAAAAAAATATTCTTAATAAATTTTGATAGTGAAATAGGATAATTCCCCGTGGAATAGCTATTTTCTTTTGGACCAAAATTGTCATTATAAAATGTACTTATATATCTCTGTGGCTCAATAAAATAGATTATCTCGGCTGATAAATACTCTTTTGATATATCCTTTTGTAAGAAGTCAGCTAGGCTAATATCTATGATCTTATTTTCATCACCTCGTTCTGTTCTTTTGAACCTACCATTTATTATCTCCTCATAAAGTGGGTGGTCTTTTTCATGGATACAAAACAAAATAGCGAGCACAAGAACATCTACTTTTTTGCCACTTGGTAAATTAATAATAATGGCAGTAATACGTTCAGTAATTTGAATAGCTGTTCTTGCTGACACCTGAAAAGCATCTAATACAACAGAGATATTAGCTAAAGCAGTTTCGGGGTTTTCTGTGCGGGGGAGTAGCTCAATATTTTTACTTTCTAAATACGCAGTTTCAAATTTAGTTGTATCACTATGTACTGATAAAAAATCCTTCAAAGCAGGACGCTTTAAACTGTAACGACTATTAAAAAAACGGCCTAAATAAACCTTAGCGTCAAACCCTTCACCGTATATTGATTTTATTGTATGTTGGAGTTGTTCTGTATCTGTTGCCACAACAAACACGATACCTTTTACATCAAAAATATGTTTAATAGTCTCAAGCATTTCTACTGCATAATTTGGGCGACAACGGTCTAATTCATCAATAAAAATAAATATGGGTAACGATTTACCTTCCTGCTCTTCAAACTTATTTACCCAATCAGCTAACTTAGATTTTATTACTTCAATACTTTTGTTCTTAGCTTCATGATCTTTAATTAAGTTTTGCGCAAGCGCCTTTACAGCAGGCGAAAAGTCGCTGCCAGTTAACTTGTTAGAATTTTGCTTTTGATCATCTTCAATTTCTTCATCAGAGAATAGTAATGTGTGTAACTCATCTAAATCTATGCCTGATATTTTTTTAGTTAGGCCTTGTGCAATAGCAGGTGCAACGGCCTTAAACATAGAAACTGCACTCTTAGGAATAGTTATATTAAACTTAGCCTGACGTTGAAGCTGCTTGATGATACCTGCAATTACAGTTAAAAATGGGTCGTCTGAATAGTCTTGCTGCCATGCATCAATATATACAACAGGAAAATCTACTATTAATTCTCGTGACCAACGCTTAAGAAAATAGGTTTTACCTGCCCCCCATTCAGCATTGAGATTTAATACATAGTTTTTCTTTTGCTCAGCATCAGGCCTACTTTCGTCATAACCTTCTTGAGCCAATAGCCTTGATAAGAAAGTGGCGTAGCGAGCACGATCTAATTTATCGGCAGGAAAATATTCTTCTAATGGTGGCTTAGTTGCTTTACTCCAATTGAATTCTTTCATTTAATTCCCTTTAAATAGTCTTTTTTACATAGTGCAATATAAAACGCTCTATCGCTGAGTTCTCCGAGCTAACGCCCGACGCGCCAGCAAGCTGTACGCCTACAACAAACACTACATATAATTAGCTTTGGGTGTGCTCATTGCATCGGTGATACGTTGGGTTTCGTGTCACTCAACCCAACCTACGTCGCTAATATCTTGTAAATCATCGGTAATGGCTACTGCTTTAAAAGTCGTTGTTCTGGATTTTGTAAGTATTTTAAGCCGATGGTCACTATACGTGTATGTACCATTGTTATAACGCGTAGTTGAACATTACCAATAACCACAATTGAGCCTTTACTGATTTCTCCTGAGAGCTTTTGGTTGATCACCTCTTCCAAGCTTATACCCTCTGGCGCGTCTATTTTCATGTGATATGAGTAAAATATATCGCCTACTAGCGTAACCCCTTTCACTTTAAGTTCGTTGCGCGCTAAGTGACTGTCTTGGTGGTTTGTTTTATCGGTTGCTGTAAAAACTAAATCAACAAAAGGTCTGTTAGCAGGTTTTAAAACAACAAATAAATGATCGTTTGGTTTTAACTTAGTAGAGCCGCGTGGCGGTATGATTGAAGGCCCTCGTGTGATCATGGCTACAACTACACTTTCTGGCAGTGCAGCATGTGACAAACTGCGCCCAGAAACCCGAGAAACCTCACTTAACGTATACTCTACAATTTCTATATCAATATCGTTTAGGGCGGTAATTTCGAGCGTTGCAGCTGCTAAATCGGGTGGCGGCTCTATTAAACTTAACTTTTTAGCCATCCAAGGCATAGTTGAGCCTTGCAACGTGGCCGAGATTAACACCACGAAAAAAACCACATTAAAAATAAGCTCCGCCCCTGAAAGGCCAAACAACAGTGGGAATATAGCTAAAATAATCGGCACTGAGCCTCTTAGCCCCACCCAAGATACAAATAATGTTTCACGATTATTAAAGCCAAATAATTTTAAAATTGGCGCTACCGCTAGTGGGCGAGCAACAAAAATAAGTGCCAGTGCAATTAACAACCCTTCTAGCCATACATCAACCAACGACGAGGGATTAATTAAAAGCCCTAACACAACAAACATGGTTATTTGCCCAAGCCACGCTAAACCATCGTGAAAAAGAAAAATGCCGCGTTTATATACAAATTTACTGTTACCTAAAATAACGCCGGTTATAAATACAGCTAAAAAGCCACTGCCGCCAAGCGTTGCAGAAAGGCCAAAAGAAAGCAGCCCAAATGCGGTTACCATAACCAAATACAAACCTGATGCGTTTAATTTTATTCGATTAATAAACCACACCGACACCTTACCAATTAAAAACCCACAAACGGCGCCTACGCCCATTTGCTGGGCAAATAACTGCAGTAAACCCAGCCCTATTGGCATGTCGTTAACGAGCATTTCGAGCAAACCAACCGTTAAAAAAATAGCCATTGGGTCGTTCGAGGCACTTTCTATTTCAAGGGTTGATTTAAGCTTTTTATTTAAGTGAATACCGGCGCTACGTAAAAGTGCAAATACGGCAGCGGCATCTGTAGAGCCCACAATAGCGCCCAGCAAAACGCCTTGTAGTACGGGTAAGTCTAAAATATAAGTGGCGACAAGGCCGGTAATTACAGCCGTTAAAAGCACCCCGACCGTTGCTAAAGCCGAAGCCGGTTTCCACACTTGTTTAATTGAACTAGTTGGCGTTTGTAGCCCACCATCAAATAGAATAATAGCCAGTGCTAGGGTGCCCAGAGCATGCGCAGCCTCTGCGTTATCGAATGATATGCCGGCAATACCGTCTTCACCTGCAAGCATGCCCACCAGTAAAAATAGCACCAGCACGGGTAAGCCAACGCGCGCAGATAGCTTGCTCGAGATAACCCCTAGTAAAATTAAAATGGCACTAACAAGAATGATATTATCTATTACAAACATAGTGTGGGTTTACAGCCTTGTATAAATTAAAAAGTAAGAATTTATAGCTATTAAAAAGCTTAAAGCTCATGCCATACAATAACCTAAAAAATATAAATACGGGTACTTAACTGCATATTTAAAACAAAAAAGCCTGCGATTAAGCAGGCCTTTGAGTATTTAAACGAGCAAATTTTATAACACAATTATGCTTGTTACTAAATACGCTATAAACGTCAGTGCGCCGCCAAATAACGCATACGGTAGCTGCGTTTTAACGTGGGTGAGTAAGTCACACCCTGAGGCGAGTGCCGATACAGCGCTGGTGTCGGATATAGGGGAGCAGTGATCGCCAAATATACCGCCACCTAAAATAGCGCCTACCACCAGTGAAGGTGGCAAACCGAGCGCTTGAATAAGCGGTACGCCAATAGGAATTAGTATGGCAAATGTGCCCCACGAAGTACCTGTAGTAAACGACATAACCGCGCCGGTTAAAAACAGCACTGGTACAATTAAGTAAATAGGTAGGTAATCGCCCACTAGTGATGCGACAAATACGCCCGTGCCTAGCTCTTTTAAGCTTGCGCCCAGTGTAAGTGAAAGCAATACAATGCTCACCAGCGGTAATAACTCGCCCATGCCTTTAAAGCCGGTATCGACTAATTGATGGTGAGTAAATTGGCGCGAGCTAATCATTAAAACATATGCAACCACAATGGCTAATACCGTTGCGTATAAAACTGATTTAGAGCCGCTGCCTTCTGCAAGTACGCCGTTGCCGGTGTAAAACATAAAGCCTACCATGCTCACAATTAAGGTAAGTAATGGCACGAGCATGTAACGCGCTTTAGAGCCTTTTACTTCTTCTTTTAGGTCGGTTTTTTGTAGCTCTAGTTTTTGCTCGGCTTCTTTCATTGGGCCGTGTACTTTATCAAACGCGATAGTGTAAAACACAATGACTAGCGTGATAATGGCGTAAAAGTTGTACCCTACGCTGCCCCATAAAATAGAAACCGCCGATTCGCTTAGCTCGTAATTGCCAAGTAAACCCAGTACAAATGCGCCCCAACCGTTAAGTAATATTAAAATACACACCGGTGCACTGGTGCTATCAATAATATAAGCAAGGCGGGCTCGGCTCATTTTAAATTTGTCGAACAGGCCACGCGATACAATACCTGAGGTTAATACGCTGAGGTTTGACTCTATAAATACCGCGATGCCGGTAAACATGGTTAAAAAGCCAACTTGGCGCTTACTTTTTGCAATGCCTTTATTCATAAGCATATTAACGGTGGCTGCTACGCCGCCAGATTCGCGTATGTAGGCAAGCAAGGCACCAATCATAATACTGAATATTAAAATGCGAGTGTTACCCGGCGAGCTGGCTACCGATATTATGCGCTCAACGGTATTTAAAAATGTAGCAAATAAGGTATTACCCTCGCCTTGTATAGCGAGTAAAAATTCTGACGAAGCCACGGCCACCAAAAGTGCCATTATTACTTCTTTTCGCCAAAATACGATAGCGATAGCAATGAGCGGCGGTAATATAGAATACCAAGACATAAATTAACCTTTATTAATAGCGAAGTGCGTTCGCTTTATTCACGTTGAAACGCTTATTTTACAGGCCGTTTTAAAAATGTGGCCTGAATTTGTAAACCGCTTAGCTTAATGGATTGGCTTAGTTAAGTCACCTGCAAATAAATCACTTAAGGCACTGCACTTAGGCCGTTTTAGCCTAAACGATAATTTATTGATTTAGTAGTGCTTCGTAAATAAGCGATACCACCGAGCCATATTGCGCGGTCTCGTATTGTTTGCCCAAAAACTGGTAATGTTTTTGGCTTCCTTTTATTTTTGTGTGCCGCGCATTGGTCAATAAAATAATGGCTAAGTCGTAGGTTGGATCAATAACCGTTACTGTGCCCGTCCAGCCGGTGTGCCCATACGCTTGTGCGCTTGCGTAAGGGCCAAAATGCCAACGCCTAGCTTGGTTGTTACCTGCAAGCCTAAAGCCTAGGCCATAGGTTTCGTTGTTTAGTTGTGGCGTTACAAACTGCGTTAAGGTTGATGCGCTAAATAATTGGGTATTGCCAAAGCCACCTTGGTTTAATAGTACTTGGCAAAGCACAGCTAAATCGGGTGCGTTACTAAATAAACCGGCATGCCCTGCTACGCCATCAAACGAATAAAATGCTCGCTCGTCGTGCACTTCGCCTTGCAAAACATTGGTACGAATATTATCAAAGGCAATACGGCCATCACGGGTATTGCCGCTAAGCTCGGTTGCTGCAAATTCAGCGCGTTTAAAGCCCTTTTTAAGTGGGTTAAATACCGTATTGGTCAGTTTAAGTGGGGCGTAAATGTGTTGCTCTAAGTAGTCATCAAGTGGTTGCCCGGTTATACGCTCAACTAGTACGCCTAAAATCATGTAATCAATATCGGAATAAACGGCTTGTGCGGGGTATTTATTGCTCAGCGGTACTTGCGTAAGTAACAACTGCTTTGTGGTTTGGCTATTTTGCGAAAAATACGCATCGCCAGTTTTAGCACCTTTACGATGAAAATCAAACACAGGTGGGTAACCCGCTGTATGCGTGAGTAAATCTTTAACTGTGCGCAGCTCGCGGCCATCACCTTTGTATTCGGGTAAGTAACTTTGTACGGGCTTGTTTATATTTAAAAGCCCTTCGCTTAGAAGTTTCATAAGGGCAAAGTTAGTGGCAAATATTTTGGTGTTAGAGGCTAAATCAAACAGAGTATGTGTTTGCATTGGCTCTGGGCGTAGTAGCATTAAATCACTTTGCTGGTACTGTTTGGCATCGCCATAGGCACTAAGCTTTATTAGTTCACCACTTTTAATAACGGCTAATACCGCCCCCGGAAAACCAGCTTGTATGTCTTTTTCAATAAGGGCATCGACCTGGCTAAAGTCTATATTACTTTGCGCAGCGGTACTTAAGGTTGGAAACTCAAAGCGCAAGGTAAGGCTTGCGCCTTTAGGTTTAATATTTTCAACCTTAAACGTATTTACCCCGTTGTGGGTGCGCCTTGCTAGCGAATACTCATATAAAGTATTGGCGGCTAATTGGTTGGTAATATTAAGCTTTTGGTTATTTATAAAAATATCGGCGCTTATCGCGTTATTATTTTGAATTAATAACTGCCCTCGCCCTTTATACGCTTTAAATGTGCCACGGTTATTTACGTACTCACGGCTACTTGGGTTAGCCTCAGGAAAAGTGACAATAACTTGGGCGTTTGGAAGCGTTACTAATTTGCTTTGCTTAAGTTCACTTGCTGTAAACTCATTTGGCTTATTTGCCGTACTGCACGCTACAAGAGTCGCGCTAACAAGTGCCAATAAAGCCTTTTTAAAACAGCTGCTTAACGTTTTTTTTATTACTAAAGCCATTTGCACCCCTTACTTGTACAGCAAATACGGCGCTCGTTGCTTTTTAAATGCTGCAAGCCCTTGCTGCCAACTTTGTTTTATTTGCCGCTCTGATTGCCCTGCTTCAATAGCTAACCGTAGTTTGTTGGTACCAGCCAATTTATCCATAAAATCAGCGCGTTCAAAAAAGGTAATATTGTTTTTAGATAATTTATTATAAGCCGTAATTAAATAACTTAAATCAAGCCCGCGCGTGTTTGCTGTGCGTAGATCGAGCCCTTTTACCGTTATATTTTTAAATTTAGGGTTTGCTGCCGCCCCTTTTATCGAGCGCGGTGTAAAACTAAAACCCCCAAGCGCAACGGGAGAGTAGCCAATTACTTGAAACGCAAAGTCGGTGCCTCTGCCAATACTTACAGGGGTTGCTTCAAAAAAGCACAGCGACGGATACAGCGCAATTGATTGATCGTTCGGTAAATTAGGGCTGGGTTTTGCAGGTAAACTGTAGGATGTTGAGCGCGTGTAATGATCAACTGGGATCACCGTAAGCTTTAAATCAGCCGCTTTATTGATCCAGCTTTCGCCTTTGATCATTTTTGCAAGCTCGCCTACCGTCATGCCGTGCAGCACGGGGATTGGGTGCATACCTACAAACGATTTAAATTGGCGCTCAAGTATTGGCCCATCAACGTAGGCAATATTGGGGTTTGGCCTATCAAGCACAATAAACTCAATACCTTGTTCGGCTGCGGCCTCCATCATGTAATGCATAGAGCTTATGTAGGTATAAAAGCGCACGCCCACATCTTGTATATCAAAAATAATAGCATCTACTTCGTTTAGAGCCTCAGCGCTTGGTTTTTTGTTTTTGCCATAAATAGAAATAAGCGGGATACCGGTTTTACTATCAACCGCATTTTTAACATGGGCTCCAGCGTCGTGATCGCCTCTAAAACCATGCTCAGGTGCAAAAATTTTGGTTATGGTTATATTTTTAGTGAGTAAAGCATCAACTAAATGAGTATTTTCAACAAGCGATGTTTGATTTACCACAAGGCCAAGACGTTTATTTTGTAGCTGTGGCAAATAATGTTTGTATTGAGCAGCGCCAACAATTGGCGTTGTTTGAGCTGTGTGAGCGTGCGCGCCCACATTAAAAATAGTGATAAATAGTAAAAAAAAGGTGATGAATACAGCTTTAAACATACAGCAAGTTCCTTTTAAACAAGGTGTTTAAAATACCACAGCTTAAGTTAAAGAGCAGTGAATGGTTTTGAGCTGTACATAAGTAACTAGAAGCTGCGCTTCTAACGTGAGCACGCTTTACGTCTACGACGATTAAACTCAGGGTTTAAAGTTTTCCCGTAGGCGCTAAGCTTGCTAGCGCGACGAGCATAGCTCGTAAATGGGTTAAATACTAATGTTGGTTTTGAGCTTCTCATTTATTCCTCTTTCACTTCTCTTTGTAATGTTTCTTAAAACAAATTATTCACAAAGAGGTTAAGAGGCGCTGCGCTTTTAGAGAAGTGACTGAATAGAAGATTTGGCACTATGTAAAATTGGATTTTACTAATACCTGATAGCTGATAGCTTTCTCAAAATTCAGATACAAAAAAACCGACTTAATGTCGGCTTATGTATGAAAGTGGTGGGCGCAGGAGGATTCGAACCTCCGACCGCCTGGTTCGTAGCCAGGTACTCTATCCAGCTGAGCTATGCGCCCACTTTCATTTTTTCTTATTTATACTCTAAGTGGAGTTTCTGAAACAATAAATATAAGTACACATTGTAAAATATGCGCTTAACTTTTATGTTATTTCAGACACAAAAAAACCGACTTTTGTCGGCTTATTTATGAAAGTGGTGGGCGCAGGACGTATCTTCTAAGAGTGAACCTCCGACCGCTTGGCTTTAAGCCAACACTTTACTTATTTATACTCTAAGCAGAGTCTATGAAAGTGGTGGGCGCAGGAGGATTCGAACCTCCGACCGCCTGGTTCGTAGCCAGGTACTCTATCCAGCTGAGCTATGCGCCCACTTTCATTTTTTCTTATTTATACTCTAAGTGGAGTTTCTGAAACAATAAATATAAGTACACATTGTAAAATATGCGCTTAACTTTTATGTTATTTCAGACACAAAAAAACCGACTTTTGTCGGCTTATTTATGAAAGTGGTGGGCGCAGGAGGATTCGAACCTCCGACCGCCTGGTTCGTAGCCAGGTACTCTATCCAGCTGAGCTATGCGCCCACTTTCATTAGTTACTTGTTTATACTCTAAGTTAGAGTCTGTAAAAGTGGTGGGCGCAGGAGGATTCGAACCTCCGACCGCCTGGTTCGTAGCCAGGTACTCTATCCAGCTGAGCTATGCGCCCACTTTTACTGTTTGCTTATTTATACTCTAAGCAGAGTGTGTAAAAAGTGCTGGAAGCAGGACGTATCTTGTAAGAATGAACCTCCAACCGATTTGGTTTTAAACCAAACACTTTAACTTATTTATACTCTAAGCAGAGTGTGTAAAGAGTGGTGGGCGCAGGAGGATTCGAACCTCCGACCGCCTGGTTCGTAGCCAGGTACTCTATCCAGCTGAGCTATGCGCCCAATCTTTACTTTACAAGACTGCCATTAAAAGAAATGGTGGAGAAGGAGGGATTCGAACCCTCGATAGAGCTACAAACTCTATACTCCCTTAGCAGGGGAGCTCCTTCGGCCACTCGGACACCTCTCCGTCTTGTGGGGCGTATAATAAAGATTTCAGAAAATATGTCAAACACTTTTATGCCAAAAATGACTATCTGGTTACAGAACGCACATAAGTCAGCTTTAATTGTATAATTGGTTTGAAAAGTAAACGATTTAAATGTTTTTGTCTTGTGGGTTAACGCCCATTAAAGGCACTAAATCATCTTTGAGCTGCGCTAAATATTGCTCTTGGTAACCTAATTGCTGAAACTCAGCAATACAGGCTCGGTAATAAGCTTGTCGCTTTTGCTCTGTGGTGTCAGTTTCTGGCGATTCTTCAACTCGGTTGTCTTTCATATTATATTCTAAGTCCATTTGAGAATTCATATTTAGAGTGCTATTTTAACCCAGCTCAAAATTTTGGCGTATTTTAGCTAAGTTTTTTACATAAATACAACATAATGTTTAAAAAACAGTCATAAAATTACGTTATAGCACTGTTATTAAGGTTATTTAAAACAAGGCTACATTAAATAACCCAATCTGAATTAACTATTAATAAGTACTAATAACTAGCTTTAAAATTTAGCTTAGTACTAATTAATTAAAAAGCGAACAATCTTATCCTCTCTTTCGTCTGTTTTTATAAAGCAATTTACTCTCCAACTTTTCCTGCATTGGCGCTTATTTTTGTACTCACACAAAAACGCCGCTAAAATTCAGCGGCGTTTATCACATTTATTTTGTTAAAGCTTAGTCAGCTTGTGGGCGCATATGCGGGAACAAAATAACATCTTTAATGGTTGGTGAATCAGTAAATAACATTACTAAGCGGTCAATACCAATACCTTCACCGGCAGTAGGCGGTAAGCCGTACTCTAGTGCGCGTATGTAGTCTTCATCGTAATGCATTGCTTCATCATCGCCGGCGTCTTTTTCTTCAACTTGGCGAGTAAAGCGCTCTGCTTGATCTTGTGCATCGTTAAGCTCCGAGAAGCCATTTGCAAGCTCACGTCCGCCAACAAAAAACTCAAAGCGGTCGGTAACAAATGGGTTTTCGTCGTTACGGCGCGCAAGTGGCGATACTTCCCACGGGTAGCCTGTAATAAATGTAGGTTGGATAAGCATGTGCTCAGCCGTCTCTTCAAATATTTCACATAAAAACTTACCTGGGCCCCATACACAATTTTCAGGAATTTTAACGTGCACTTGTTTAGCGTACGCTTTTAATTCTTCAAAGTGGTTTTCTGGGTCATTAAATACCGCAGCATCAAACTCAGGGTTATATTTTAAGATAGCATCAGCCATGCTTAGGCGCTCAAACGGTTTGCCAAAGTCGTACTCTACTGAGTCGATAACTTCGCCGTTTTCATCTTTAGTGGTATTAACTACAATTGGGCTACCTAAAACATTTGTTGCAACTGTACGTAGCATGTCTTCGGTAATGTTCATCAGGTCGATGTAATCAGCGTATGCTTGGTAAAATTCAATCATAGTGAATTCTGGGTTGTGACGCGTTGATAACCCTTCGTTACGGAAGTTACGGTTAATTTCAAATACGCGGTCAAAACCACCTACTACTAAACGCTTAAGGTAAAGCTCAGGCGCTATACGTAAGTACATGTCTATATCAAGTGCGTTATGGTGAGTCACAAATGGACGCGCAGACGCACCGCCAGGAATAACCTGTAGCATTGGCGTTTCTACTTCCATAAAGTCGCGCTCTGCTAAAAAGCGGCGAATACCTTCAACTACTTGTGAGCGAATGCGGAATGTTTCGCGCGTTGCTTCGTTAGTAATTAAATCAACATAACGTTGACGGTACTTGGTTTCTTGATCTGATAAACCATGAAACTTCTCTGGTAATGGGCGTAGTGACTTAGTAAGTAGTTCGTACTCGGTCATTTCTACGTATAAATCGCCTTTACCTGATTTATTAAGCGCACCTTTAACACCAATAATATCGCCAATATCTAGTTGGCCATATTTTGCTTTTAAGTCTTTTTGCACATCTTTAGATGCGTAAGCTTGTACACGGCCTTTCATGTCTTGAATGGCCATAAAAGGACCACGCTTAGCTAAAATACGGCCAGCAATTGATACAACGTGCTTAAGCTCTACTAATTCTTCTTTACTCTTATCACCAAACTCAGCCTGTAAATCAGCCGTGTAATGTTCACGACGGAACTGATTAGGATGACCGTTGGCTGGGCAATTTTCGCGGATAGCGTCTAATTTGCCGCGACGCTCAGCGATTAACTTATTTTCGTCTTGGATTTGATCAGTCATTTTTTAGCTCTTTTTTAGCTTGGTGGTTATAGGCCAGATTTTAGGCTGGCTTCAATAAATTTGTCTAGGTTGCCGTCAAGTACCGATTGCGTATTACGGTTTTCAACGCCAGTTCGTAAATCTTTAATACGTGCATCATCAAGTACGTAAGAACGAATTTGGCTTCCCCAGCCAATATCCGATTTTGCGTCTTCTTGCGATTGCTTTTCAGCATTTTGCTGCTGAAGTTCAAGCTCAAATAATTTTGCTTTTAACTGCTTCATTGCTTGGGCTTTATTTTTGTGTTGTGAACGCTCGTTTTGACACTGAACAACCGTGTTGGTAGGTACGTGAGTAATACGTACTGCCGATTCGGTGGTATTTACGTGCTGACCACCCGCGCCCGATGCACGGTAAACGTCTATACGTAAGTCAGCCGGATTAATATCAATTTCAATATTGTCATCTACTTCTGGGTAAACAAACGCAGAGGCAAACGAGGTATGACGACGACCACTTGAATCAAATGGGCTTTTACGTACTAAGCGGTGTACACCTGTTTCTGTGCGCAGCCAACCATATGCGTATTCGCCTACAAAGCGCACTGTTGCACCTTTAATACCGGCCACATCGCCATCGGTTGCTTCTACTAGCTCAACTTTAAAGCCTTTAGCTTCGCCCCAGCGTAAATACATGCGTAATAACATGTTACACCAGTCTTGTGCTTCAGTACCGCCAGACCCAGACTGTAAATCAAGGTAAGCATCGTTTGCATCGTGAGAGCCCGAAAACATACGGCGAAACTCTAAACCCTCAAGCTGTTTATTTAAGCCTTCAAGTTCAGTTTGCGCTTCAACAAACGTGTCTTCGTCTTCTGCTTCTACTGCAAGCTCTAATAAACCTTCTACGTCGTCAGCACCCGCTACTAAGTTGTCGATTGTTTCAACAACCGCTTCTAAGGCTGATTTTTCACGACCAAGTGCTTGTGCGCGCTCAGGTTCATTCCATACGGCTGAATCTTCAAGTTCGGCGTTTACTTCTTCTAGGCGCTCTTGTTTGTGAGCGTAGTCAAAGGTACCCCCGAAGCAGTTCAGTACGTTCGCGAATTTCCTTGATTTGATTAATCACAGGATTCACTTCAAACATGTACATTACTCCAAAATGGCTAGATTATTGCGCGCTAAAATTAGCACTAAACGCAATAAATTATCGTCAAATGATAAAAACGCCCGATTTTAACAAAAAACCGCGCGCTTTATTAGCCTTTTATGCATGCATTGTGCATATTTTTTAATGCACTTTTTCAAGCTCGCGAACAATTAATTGCAGGCTAAACTTGCCTCTAAATTCGTTTATGTCGAGCTGATAAGCCACTTTGACATAACGGGCCTCGGTGTCGGGCCATGCTTTTACATCTATTCCAAATGCAATGGCGTCAACTAAGCGCCCAGATTGATGTTTAAGCACCAGCTTTAAGTGTTTTTCGCCTACTATACGCTGCTGAATAACTTCAAAGGTGTGCTCAAATACCGGCTCAGGAAATTGCTGCCCCCATGGGCCTGATTGCTTTAATAGCTGAGCAAAGTCCATTGTAAAGCACTCGTTTGGCAGCTCGCCATCGGTAAATACAATGCAGCGTTTACTTTCTTCGCTTAACTGCGCGCTTACAGCTGCATCAAACGCGTTTTTAAAGTCATTAAAATTTTGCTCATCAATACTTAGCCCTGCCGCCATGGCATGGCCGCCAAATTTATTAATTAAGTGCGGGTCGGCGGTATTTAGCCCTTCGAGTAAATCGCGCATGTGCAGCCCTTCAATAGAGCGGCACGAGCCTTTTATTTCACCGTTTTCGCCACCGGCAAAAATAACGGTTGGGCGGTGGTATTTTTCTTTTAAGCGACCCGCCAAAATACCAATAACACCTTGGTGCCAATCTTCTTGGTATAAACAAATGGCATCGGGAATGGTGTCGTCACTAAACGCAAGCCTATCAAGCACTGCTTGCGCCTCGGCTTGCATGCCCTGCTCTATTTCGCGCCGTGCATGGTTTAAGCTATCTAACTCGCTGGCAATACGCCTTGCTTGGTTTATATCGGTACTTAATAAGCACGCTATACCCAAACTCATGTCATCTAGTCGCCCTGCTGCGTTTAAACGCGGGGCCAACGAAAAACCAAAATCACTGGCGCTTAAACGCGCGGCATTACGATTAGCCACTTCGATAAGCGCAGTAATACCTGGGCGTGTTTTACCGCTGCGAATACGCGCCAACCCTTGGTGTACTAAAGTGCGGTTATTTGCATCAAGCGCGACTACATCGGCCACGGTGCCTAGGGCAACTATATCAAGCAAGTCGGCTAAATTTGGCATAGCATGGCGTTCAAAATAACCTTGCTCTCGTAACGTGCTTCTAAGGGCTATAAGCAAGTAAAAGGCAACGCCGACACCCGCAATTGATTTTGAAGGAAAACGGCAATCATGACGGTTTGGGTTAACAATTGCATCGGCATTAGGGAGCTGCTCCCCTTGCAAGTGGTGATCAGTAACCAGTACTTTAATGCCCACTTTTTTTAGTATGTCTATGCCTGCAATACATGAAATACCGTTATCTACCGTAATAACCAGCTCTGGTTTTATATCAACAATTTGCTCAGCAAGCGCTGGGCTTAAACCATAGCCTAAGCTAAACCTGTCCGGCACAAGGTAGTCTAAGTTATTAAAGCCAAACATTGCCAAGCCTTGCATTAAGGTGGCTGTACTGGTTGCGCCATCGGCATCGAAGTCGCCAACAATTAAAATGCGGCTTTGCGCATTCAGCGCATAAATTAATAGCTCGGTGGCTTTGTCGATGTCTTTAAACAGTTTAAAGTCGATTAGCGTGGCTGCACTATTATTTAGCTCGTGTGCATTTTGCACGTTACGCGTGGCATAAATTTGCTTAATAACAGGGTGCAGATCGCTTGGCAGGTAAGAATCGTCTACATTTTCGCGCGCAATGATCAGTTTTTTCATGCTGGTTTTTAACTTATGGTGTTCATAATAAAAAGACAAAAAAAGGCCATAAAGGCCTTTTTAAACCAATTCGCTTAATTAAGTGGTCTATTTTGAGGCTGAAAAAACGTGTTGATAGCTAAGCAATAAATCCGCTATTTAGTTGTTCTCGGCAATAGCTCCTGCATTGCTCTATCTTCTGCATCCATGCAGTCGTAAATAAGCATTTTTTAACGCCAGTAAAACACGTTTAGCCCCGCAAAATGATTAAGTATTATCGCGGATTGGTATTAAACAGGTACTCAGGTTTTTAATTAACCTGCTTTGTTCGCCTCAAGCGCTGCACTTAATGCGGCGGCTGGCTGGTAGCCAGGGATCATTGTACCGTCTTCTAAAATAATGGCTGGCGTACCGCTAATACCAAAGCTTTGGCCTAGCTGGTAATGCTCAGCTACTGGTGCGCTACAACCGGCAACTACTTTAGTGTCTTCGCCTGATTTAGCTTCTGTTAGTGCCTCTTGTTGGTCGCGTGCACACCATACATTCATTAAATCGGCGTAGCCCGAACCTTGCAGTCCACCACGCGGAAACGCTAAATAACGAACAGTAATGCCTGCATCAAGCAAGTCGTCTAGTTCGCGGTGTAATTTACGACAATAGCCACAACTAATATCGGTAAATACCGTAATTTGGTGTTTTTCGTTAGGCGCTTTATAAACAATCATTGAATCTTGGTATTCTTTAATACCTTCAACACGGACACCATTTAACGCTTGCTCGGTTAAGTTGCTGCGGTTGTTTAAATCAATTAGCGTGCCTTGCATTAAAAACTGGCCGTCTGGGCTGGCGTAAAGTACACCTTTATTTGTAATAAGCTCTTTTAAACCGGCAACGGGGCTTGGGTTTATTTGCTTAACTGTTACACCTAACGTGGCAAATTTAGTAACAATAGGATCATTAGCATCTGGCGTTGTGGCTACGCCATTTGCAAATGCACTAATACTTGTGCACAACATTGCACCTGCTAACATTAATTTTTTCATAATTTTCTCTATCTAATAATACGTACTAAATTGACCGCTAAGCTGATATTAAATTTCATATTACGCGCGCGGATGATGCTCTGAGTGTACCGATTTTAATCGCTCATTGGCAACATGGGTATAAATTTGTGTAGTCGATAAGTCGCTGTGCCCTAACATCATCTGCACCACTCTTAAGTCGGCACCATGATTAAGTAAATGTGTTGCAAAGGCATGACGCAATGTATGCGGCGATAAATCTGACTCAATAGACGCCAAAATAGCATAGTGTTTAATACGATGCCAAAAGGTTTGTCGGGTCATACCTACACCGCGTTTTGAAGGAAACACAAAATCGGTGGCGTGTTTTATCATTTGCCCACGCCCCCCTTTTAAAAACTGCTCAAGCCAGTACATGGCTTCTTCGCCTAAGGGTACTAAGCGCTCTTTGTTGCCTTTACCTTTTACAAACACAACCGACTGGCGCAAGTTAATTTGCTCCATACGCAGCCCCACCAACTCAGTTACACGTAAACCAGTTGCATAAAGTAGCTCTAGCATGGCTTTATCGCGCAGCCCCATTGGCTCTTCAATATCGGGTGCGCTTAATAATGCCTCTACTTCGGCTTCTGAGAGCGTTTTAGGTAACGATTGGCCCGCTTTTGGTTGCGCAATGTTTTCAAGCGGTGAGCTTGCGATACGTTTTTCACGTACAAAATACTGATAAAACCGCTTTAACGCACTTATGCTGCGTGCCGTGCTACGTGGTTTCAACCCTAAATCTACGCGATACGCTAGGTAGCTTTCTATATCTAAGCTGGTTACCGTCATTAAGCTTTCGCCTTTTAAAAACTGACAAAACTTATCTAGGTCACTGCGATACGCGCTAAGGGTGTTTTCGCTTACACCTTGCTCTAAGTACAAGCTATCTAAAAAGGTTTCTAAAAAGTCGCTGTTGCTGTTTAGCTCGGTATTTGGTTCAGGTAAATCGTCAGGTAGCGTTGTCACGTTGTGATCTCATGTTGGTAATACCCACGGTAGAAGGTATCAATTAAAAATACCTTACGGTAAACTGCGCCCTATCATAACAGGCAATTACACAGTGATAAATACGATGCAGATTGGTTTATTTTTTGGCTCTACTACATGCTACACAGAGATGGCAGCAGAAAAAATTCGCGACCTTATTGGCGCCGATGTAGTGACCTTACACAATATTAAAGACGAACCACTTAAAAATGCAGAGCAGTACGACTTTATCATCTTTGGTATTTCAACATGGGATTTTGGAGAAATACAAGAAGACTGGGAGTCTAAGTGGGACGACATTAAAGATGTAAACCTAAATGGTAAAACCATTGCTTTATTTGGCATGGGCGACCAACAAGGTTACGGACAATGGTTTCAAGACGCCCTTGGTATGCTTCACGATGAAATAAATACCCAGTCGTTTACGCAACTTGGTTTTTGGCCAAACGATGAAAACTACGAGTTTGAAGCGTCAAAAGCACTTACCCCCGATGGCAAACACTTTGTTGGCCTAGCGCTTGATGAAGACAGCCAATACGAGCTAAGCGATGAGCGCATAGCCAGCTGGGTTGAACAAATAATGACAGAGTATAGCGAAACGCTATAACGAGTTTGGCCTAAACCATGTTTAGGCCAATACATTACAAATAACTAAGTTTTTTAGCGCACTTTTTTTCACGTATTTTTGCTTGCCTTTGCAATAACCAATTAGGCGCAAAGGTATTAATAATACATGCCAGTACAATAAGCGCTGAGCCTATTACTTGCGATAAACTTAATGTTGTATCGTAAAAAATTAGCTGAAATAACAACGCAAATAATAAGTTAGAATAAATAAGCGGTGCTAGCTGCGAGTTAGAACTGGCTAATCGGTACGCCTTTCCTCTAAAAAACTGCGTTGCAGCGGTCGAAAACCCAATTAATGCCACCATCAGTAATAAACTGTAATTGCTTATATCGATTGCAAAACCTTGATAAAATAGCTCACCTTCGCTGGTAAACATTAATACTGGCACCATAAAAATGGCAGCCAGCGTAAAACTCCAACCGTTAATAACCATCATCGGAAGGTTAATTTTACTGGCTCGAAACAAGGTGATTTGCGAGCAGGCATTAAAAATACCAGCCCCTAAACCAATTAATAAGCTCCAGCGCCATTGTATGCCGTCGCTATGAATATTTTGAATAATCACACCCGCAAACATCAGCGCCATTGTAGGTAGCAATAACCAATTTAATTTAGTTTTAAAAAGCACCCGTTCTATTAGCGGTATAAATAACGGCCCAGTGCTAAATAAAATAACCGCTTCCACCAGCGTTAAAGTATTTAGCGCCACTAAAAAGCAATTTTGGCACAGCACTATAAAAATTGCGCGAATAGCAAAGGTTCGCCATGCTGATTTATTAGGCAGCTGCCATTTAATACCTGCCGCCAATGCCAGCATAATAATCGCGGGTAAAAACACCCGTAAAAAAACCACTTCGCTGGTGCTAAAGTAATCGGTAAGTAACTTGGCTATAAAGCTATTTAACGCCAAGGTAAATGTAGAGAGCAGCATAAACATACTAGCACGAGAATTTAACGTCACCGCAGTTATCCTTTGAATAAAAAATGAATGTAAAAAGCAAAATTAAAGGCTTAATTTTTTTAATCTATTTATTATTTTTCAAAAAATTGGCATTGGCTTTTATGGCGCTAATTTTACGTGTACTTTATAAATTTAAAAGCGAATAATATTAAACTAACCTGTAAGTAAAACTTAACTGTTAATAAATAACCTATGATCAAATCAGCGCCGTTAAAATCTCTCTATACGTTTATAGCTGTTGCCGAAACTGGCAGCATGGTGCTCGCGGCTGAGCAGCTAAGTATTAGTCACTCGGCGGTAAGTCAGTCTATTAAAGCGTTAGAGTTACAACTTAATACACCGCTTTTTAATCGCATTGGTCGCCGCGTTGAGCTCAACCTTGTGGGTGAGCGCTATTACAAACGCATAGCCCCAGCCATGGCTGAAATTTTAGCAGCCAGCCAAGAGGCAAGTAACACAGCGAATGAGCCAACTTATTTAACACTCAATATGGTTAACTCACTAGCTCTGCACTGGTGGATCCCTAGGGTGGCTGATTTTCAGCGCATTTCGCCAAATAGTGACATTCGTATTTCTAACTTGGTGGGAGAATTTGATTTAGAGCGCGAAGGGATTGATGCAGCGATTATTCATGGCCAGCCCGATAAGTGGCAAAAATATCACTGTGAAAAACTAGCCGACGATCAGTTAATTTTAGTCTGTAACCCACAGCTTTTAGTTGGCTTAAATAAAGATGAGTTAACCGCGCAAAATTTGCTGCAGCGTTTTAAAGCAATCTACGTTACCAACCCACGTAGGCAAAACGATTGGCAAGCGTGGTGCGAGGCTAATAATTTAGCGCAGCCTAAGCAGCATAATAACTTAACCTTTAATATTTCAGTGCAAGCAACGCAAGCCGCGATGCGCCAGCTTGGCGTTTTGGTCACCCACAAACAGTTTGTACGCGACGATATAAAGCACGGCATGCTCACGCAAATTGGCCAAAGCATTGTAAATCCGCATCAGCAGTTTTATTTTGCAACGAGCCACGCCATGCTTAATCACCCACAGGTAAGCGCATTACGAGCGTGGCTAAAGCGCGAATTTTTAAAAACAGCAAACGAGTAGTGCTACTCCACACGTTGCCAATATTGGTTACGGTAAAAAAAGCCTATATAGCCACGTACTTCTAATGTTTTACCGTCGTTTTGTGGCGTTAGTTGCACGGTATAAGTTTTACCATTTGTAGGGTCAAGTATTTCACCATCGCCCCACACGCCATCATCTTCTGGTTTTACATCAGTGATTATGGTCATCCCTAAAATAGGCTGATTTTTTAATGCCCCATCACACTCTTTACAAATACCGGTTTGTTTAGCTGGGTCTAAAATAGCCTCAACTTTACCACTGAGCACCTTATCGTTTTGAGTAATGCGTACGTACGATTTAGCCTCGTTGGTGTCTTCATCTATGGTTTTCCAAAGCCCAACAGGAGTCATGTTTGCAAGCGCACCTTGGCTTATAAATAAAGCCGCAGCGAGTGTTGTTAGTAACGGTAATTTGTTTAACTTTTTCATTGTGTTGCCTAAATTAAAAATGGCGAATAAAACGATAATACCAGCTGATTTATAAACGCACTATGAAATTAAACTGCTATTTAGGTACTTATAAAAGTAAAAAACCAAGTACGCGTTAACCCACTTGGTTTTAAATTGGCTGATAGTTTTTTAACGTACGCGTTTTAAAGTACGTATTTAAAAGTTACGTACCTCTACATTTGAGCTGTTAAATTCAAACATATTAATTTTGCCACACTGTGCCATATGGTTAGTACTTGTATAGGGGGTATTTGCTTGGCTTATATCGCCTTCCCACTCTTGGCCATTTTTTATAAATGCTTTTAATTCAAACCATCCGTTAACAGCTTTACTGCAATCCATATCAACATCCAGCATCCAATAGTGTTCGCCCCATATATTAAGGGGTGTAACACCAAAGCCATCTACTGTTACCGATTTTTGGGCGCCATATTCACTTGGCCAAACATTTGTAGTCCAATCCATGGCAGTACCTTGCGCTTCACTGTTTTGGCCTTGTTCAATTCCATACCAATCTAGGTAGTTATCGTTTGCTTTCCAAGGTGTTGTGGTGTTGTTTTTTAGATTGTTATGGCGAATTGGCATAGCACATTCAACATTTGTTGTTTGGCAGTTTCTAGCAAGGTTTGTATTTGCATAGTTGTGATCTATACCACCGCGTACAAACATGTCTTGTCCGATTTGTGTTTGAGCATTAATAAAAATAACGGTTCTTTGCCAGTCGCTATTATTAGGCACTGTTCCTTGAGTTAATTTAGCATTTTTATGAATTGCTATTGCATCCCATGGCGCTACATTTAAATTTATGGTGCCGTTGCTATTAACTGTTATTACTTCACCGCTACAACTAGTAGCATTACCCAAAAGCTCGCCTTTTAACACATTACAGTACTGTCCAGGCGCCATATCTGTTTGAATTGTTGTATTAAGAGTTGAGTCTTCTTTATTAATTGCCATATGACCAGAGCTACCACGTCCAAATGCAATCTGGTTATGGGTGTTATCCCACCAATTTGTTACTACCCAGTTGTCAGCTGTGTTATTTCTAAAATCGACACCACCCGCAATATAAGACCAGCGATGCTCGCACTTCCAGTTACTTGCAAAACATTCTAAATTGCCATTATTGTGCACCGGTACACTTGGCCCACCCGCATCTGTATCGCCGTGAAAATCATAACTCGACATTACTTTTGGATACCCATACGGGTATGCCAACATAAATACGTTGGCTAGGTCGTATAAACGGCCATCTTCAAAGGTAATTACATTACCCGCGCCACCATGGCCGCGTTGATTATCGTGGTTATCTACAAATACCACAGCTGATGAACTTGGCATAAAGCCCCAGCCTTCACCAAAATTACTTAACCATGCAAGCGAGCCATTTCTAAAGGTATTACCAAGCTGCGTACTGTATTTAAACTCGGTAACTAGCCCTGTACTTAAATACTCTGAGGCTGCAACCGCTTCAGTACCTTGGTCTATCACCTCATGAAACACCACTGGCGAGCCATTTATTTTTGCCATTAAACTTTGAATATCACTTGCAGCAACATGCTTAGCAGCATCAAACCTAAAACCTTTAACACCCATAGCTTGAAGGTCATTAATATATGCCGCTAATGTATTTTGCACATAATTTGAAGAAGTGTTTAAATCGGCCAGCCCTACTAGCTCACAGTTTTGCACGCGATAACGGTTATTACCGTAATCTTCTGGGTTAATAGAGCAACTTTCGTGAAAATCTTGTGGGCTATAAATAGGGTATTGTTTATTACCAAAAGTGTTACCAGCAGTGCCCGTACCACTGCCGGCTGCCATATGGTTTATTAATGTATCAACATATATATCAACGCCTGCGGCGTTACAGCGATTAACCATATCTATAAATTGCGAACGGTTACCGCCTCGGCTTTGTAGTTGGTAGCTCACAGGTTGATAGCGAGTCCACCATTGGCTACCTGTAATATGCTCGTTAGGCGGAGACACCTGTACAGCAGCGTACCCTTTTGGTCCTAAAAACTGCTCACATTCTTGGGCTACATCTTGCCAATTCCATTCAAATAAATGCACAAATGTTGTAGGCGCAGCCGATACTAAACTTGGTAAGGTTAAACCTAAGCTAAAACCTGCAGTGGTGATCATTTTATTCAGTTTCATAGTGTGTGTTTCCAGTGTTGGGCGAGTTAAACAACATACTCGACGTTATTTACAAGTAGTTAACACTAGTTTGAGAGTTGCTCAAATAAAAACTGAATACGTATGCATAATGGGTAAACTATCCTTTATTACTAGATAATTACCTACCTAAAAAATTACATTTTCAAGTAAAACGCTTTACATAACGCAATATAATCATCGCTGTAGCGGTTGTTGTCATCTTTTATGCATAGGGAGGTAAGCTCTGGCAAAGTGTTTACTAAGCTAAAGCGCATTAAACTGCGGCTAAATGCTTTACTTGGTGTGGTTTTTACTTGGCAATGCGCGTTTAAATAAAGCCCGTTTTGTTTTGCCAGTTCAATGAATAAGCCCGCCTCTGTGGTGGGTAAAATTACGTTAAAGCACGAATGCTCATGACTTAAACGCATATAGGCGTGTATTAGTTCGTCAAAACTTAAACCATCGGTATGGCGTGCGGTGTTACGGGCATCGCTTAGCCCTTTTAAACTGCGGTTAAAATAAGGAGGGTTAGAAATCACAACATCAAATGGCGCCGCCTGTTTAAACGCTTGTATAGTGGTGTGCTTTACTGTGATATTTGGCCACGGGCTAGAGGCTATATTTTGCTGCGCTTGCTTGTAAGCAGCTTCATCAATTTCAACAGCGGTTATGCTAAGTGCTGGTTGGCGCTGTTTACACATAAGCGCAAGTAAACCGGTACCTGTGCCTATATCGAGTAATGTGTTGGCGCCTTTTAAATACGCCCATGCGCCAAGTAAAATGCCGTCGGTTGAGACCTTCATAGCACAGCTATCGTGCTCAACCTTAAATTGTTTAAACGTAAACCCTGACATTTTTTCACCTTTTCATTCACCAACTGGCGTATAGCGCGTATAATTGCAGGTAATTGTCCCTTATTTTAGACACTCTATGCAATTTTCTGAATTTGATCTTGATACTAAACTACTCAACGCCATTGATAAAATGGGCTACGAGACACCAACCAGCATTCAACAACAAGCTATTCCTGAAGCGCTGCAAGGTCGCGATATTTTAGCATCAGCACCTACTGGCACAGGTAAAACGGCGGCATTTTTAATTCCGGCTATTCAATACTTAATGGATTTTCCGCGTCGCGACCCAGGTTTTGCACGTGTGTTAATAATGACCCCAACCCGTGAACTGGCTTATCAAATTCATGAGCAATGCGAACTACTTGCTAAAGGCACTCACCTTAAAATTGGTGTAGTAACAGGTGGTATAAACTACGGCACCCATAAAGAAATTTTTGAAAACAATAACGATATTTTAATCGCCACACCAGGGCGTTTAATGGAATATCTTGAAACCGAAAATTTCCATGCTGAAAACGTAGAAATGCTTATTCTTGATGAAGCCGACCGCATGTTAGACATGGGCTTTAGAAAAGAAATGCTGCGCATATGTGACGAAGCTAAAAACCGTCGTCAGTGCTTTTTATTCTCTGCAACGTTAGAAGGCGATAGCGTTGAGTTATTTGCAGAGCGTATTTTAAACGACCCTGCTTTACTTGAAGCCGAATCGTCACGCAAAGAAAAAGCAAAAATTCATCAATGGGTTCACCTTGCTGATGACTACCACCACAAGCTTGAGCTGTTGGTTAATACCTTAAACGGCCCAGATGTAAGTAAAGCCATTGTGTTTGTAAAAACCCGTGAGCGCCTAGAGACGCTAATTGGTGAGCTAACTAACAATGGCGTAAAAGCCGCGTGGCTGCGTGGCGAAATGCCGCAAGATAAGCGCATGAAAGCGATGGAAAATTTCCACAGTGGCAAAACGCGCATATTAATAGCAACCGATGTTGCGGCCCGCGGTATTGATGTTTCTGACATTAGCCACGTAATTAATTTTGATATGCCGCGCACTGCCGATGTCTATGTACACCGTATTGGCCGTACTGGCCGTGCAGGTAAAAAAGGGATTGCTATATCATTAGTTGAAGCGCACGACATTGGCATTTTATACAAGGTTGAGCGATACACAGAGCAAAAGCTTAAGCGCCGTATAATTAAAGGGCTTGAGCCACAGCATAAAGAAGCTAAGCCACCCGCTAAAAAGCGTAAAGACCCTGTAAAAATGAAAGCTAAGAAAAAAGCCAAAGCTAAAAATAAAAAGAAATAGCACACCATAAATAAACAAGCCGGCAGTTGCCGGCTTTTTTGTACCCGTTACAAATGTAACCCAAGCATGTAACTCATTCCCATTAAAATGTAATTATTGCCCACCTGAATTCCCACTTAATAAAATAACCTTATATTTCAAGAAATTAAAACTGGCATCGAAATTGTAACTGAGAAAGTAACTCAGCTAAGAATAGCTGCACGATTAACCGTAATGTAAGGATGAAGTTATGAACCGCTTTAAGTTAACTATCGCTTTAGTATCATTTTGTTGTTTATTTTTATTAGCTTGCGCTACAAAAGTAAGTGCAGCAACTAACTTAGCCGTAGTAAGCAGTGTGGCTACTCAACCTAACTTACAACAAACAATCACCAATACGTTACGTACTAACCCAAACTTAGCATTAAGCGATATTCGCGTGCAGGTTGAAGACGGCGAAGTTGACCTATACGGTGAAGCGCAAACAGGTTTTCAGCGTGCACTTGCACAAAAGTTTTTAGAAAATATGGATGGCGTTAAAATTATCCGTAATAAAATTAGTGTTATCTGATACAGCATTACAATATTTGTTTATATAACTTATTCCTCTGCGTGGCTTGTTTCTCCAACACAAGCCGCGCTTTTTTATGCTTAACAGCACACTTTAGTATCTAAACTTCTAGCTTTAGCTCCCCTATGGAAAGCAGAGCAAACACTTAGCCGTCCTTTCCCACTCTTTTAAATTAGTGACTTACTACAGCTTTGATAAAAGAATGCTATAACAAGGCTGTAAAGTTCATATAATCAGCGCATTTTTAATACCGTTGGCAATCTACAAGTGTTTGCTAATCAACCTCACCATAAATAACAGATAATATATGACTTAATGCATGCAAATGCCCCATCACTTAAACAAGGAAGCTAATACATGAAACGATTTATTCACTACTGCTAATCCCTCTTATTGGCCATGCAGAGGAAGCTATATTTGGCTTTGCTGCAGATGTGTCTGTATCCGGCTTTTTAGCCCAGAAATTAGTGAAATAGATATTATAAAAGTCTTTGCTGATTTGGCAGGATTAAAAGTAGGCGACAAGGTAATAGAGTTAGATAGCTGCGCTATTTCAGATTGCCCTGCTGAGGTTACAAAAAATGATGACAAAAAACAGTGGTGAAACGCTTTTACTACTAATAAAAAAAACTCGATGGCAGCGAAAAGCAAATAAGTATTAACTTAAAATAAATTGATTAAAAGTATAGTTAAATTTAACCCGACTTAGCGCTTTGAAATTACTAGCAGCGCACTTTTTATGTAAAAATGCGCTGCTAGTGGGTAACTATTACTGGGCTAGTTTAAACCAGTATTAGTCGCTCATTCGCTTTGATTTGAACCCGTATTACTCCCGCCTTGTTGTTTGGGTGACTGTTGGTTTATTTTATCGCTTATCATGGCATCGAGCTTTTCACCGCCTTTAATGCCAAAATCTAACGTACGTATTGGGAATGGAATACTTATATCTGCAGCATCAAGCGCTTGTTTAACAGCGACTACGCCTTTATGGCGTACTGTCATAAAGTCTGGCTCGCCTGGGTATTTTATCCAAAACCACACCAGTAAATTAATACTACTGTCGCCAAAACCTTCTGCGTACACAGCGGTTTCATCTTTACGTATTACAAAGTCAAACTCGTTAATTTTATCAACGATAACTTCTTTGGCTTTTTCAATGTCGTCGCCGTATGAAATACCCACCGGTACCTCTATGCGCCTAACGCCTAACGTGGTGTAATTTTTTAACACATTTCTAAATAATACCTTGTTAGGTACCAGTATTAACTGCCCGTAAAAGCTCTCTATTAGCGTGTTACGCAGGTTTATAGAATGTACAGAGCCAAATACGTCGTCGGTTTCAATTACATCACCCGCTTTAAATGGCTTGCGTATTCCCATAGCAATACCGGCAATTAAGTTCTCGGTCATGTCTTGAAAAGCAAAGCCAATGGCTAAACCCACAATACCCGCACCCGCTAGTAACGATGTGATAGTGCCTTTTAACCCCATAAAATCTAAAGCGATAAATAGGCCCACACATAACACAATAACCTTAAAAATAGACGCCATTAAATCAGCAATTTGCTTAGAGTCGAGTGAGCGCCTTAATAGGTTTTTCATTAGCTGGCCGGCAAAGCGCGCTATTATTGAAAATACAATGGCTATCACCACTGCCACAATAAAGTTTGGGATGTGGCTTATTACTACATCAAACCACCCTCCGAGTTTTTCTTCGATGAGTTTTTCGGCTTCGGCTACTGAAGGTATGCTGATCATATTTTTACACCTATCTATTTTTTATCTCATTAATAGTAGGTGAAGTTAGCAAGTTTAGCGCCAGCATAAAAAAAGCCATGCAATGCATGGCTTTTTAACTCATTGTTTGCTGAGTACAAACGCTTAGTTTTGCTCGTCGCGCATAAATACAGGCTCAAGATCTTTAGTGGTTGCTTCAGGGCTAAAGTAATAACCCGCCACAGTAAACTCTTTTAATTGGCTAAGCTGTGTTACCTGGTTCTCTATAATGTAACGGGCCATCATGCCGCGCGCTTTTTTAGCGTAAAAGCTAATTACCTTATATTGGCCATTTTTGCAGTCTTTAAAATGCGGGGTAATAATTTGCGCATTGAGTGCTTTTTTATCTACTGCTTTAAAGTACTCGTTTGAAGCAAGATTAACGAGGTATTGTGCGTCTTGCGCTTTTAATTCCTCGTTTAATTTATTAGCAATAATGCTACCCCAAAATTCATACAAATTTTTCCCGCGAGGGTTATCAAGCTTAGTACCCATTTCTAGGCGGTAGGCTTGCATTAAATCAAGCGGCTTTAATAAGCCGTATAAACCTGAAAGTATTCGTAAATGGCTTTGCGCATAATCGAGGTTAGCGGCAGTGAGTGTTGCGGCATCTAAACCACCGTACACATCGCCGTTAAAGGCTAGTACCGCTTGTTTAGCATTACTTGGTGTAAATGGTTGCGACCATTCGCTAAAGCGCGCAGCGTTAAGCCCTGCAAGCTTATCGCTAATTTTCATTAGGCTGCCAATTTGCGCTGGAGTTAGTTCACGGCATACTTTCATGAGCTCTTCGCTGTGCTCTAGTAATTCAGGTTGAGTGAACTTATCTGTTGCGGGTGGCGTTTCGTAATCAAGATTTTTTGCTGGTGAAATAACAGTGATCATAGTTAGCTATTGACTTGTAATTTATTTAATGTCAATTTCAACATTAAATGAGACGAAAAGCACGTTTTGTTTATAAAATACCATTGAAAATTAATCGCAATGGCCTAAATCCTACCTTAATAAATCATGCATCGTCGTTTTTCTATTGATAAGGACATAAGACCTATCAAGCATTGTCACACTGTTGCAGTATTGAATACTTATATTAAGGTAGTTTAGATTTTCTTTTAACTTGCTTGGAATGAGGAAGGCAAATGACTAGCGCTCTACAAAGGCTAAAACAACATTCATCTATCGTAGCCGACACTGGCGATATTGAAGCGATCAAAAAGCATCAACCAGAAGATGCGACCACAAACCCGTCGCTTTTATTAAAAGCGAGCGAGATTGAAGCTTACAAGCCTTATTTAGATAAAGCTTGGAGCTATGCAAAAGAAACAGAGCAAGATGCAGCTAAACAGCTTGAACTTGCATGTGACTACTTTGCCGTATTACTTGGTAAAGAAATTAGCGAAATTGTACCTGGTTATATTTCTACTGAAGTAGATGCTCGTTTATCATTCGACACCCAAGCAACTATTAATAAAGCACATACCCTGCTTAGCCTTTATGAAAAAGAAGGTGTAAGCAAAGACAAAATTTTAATTAAAGTTGCGTCTACATGGGAAGGCATTAAAGCGGCCGAACAGCTAGAAAAAGAAGGGACTAAATGTAACCTAACTTTATTATTTAGCGATGCTCAAGCGCGTGCATGTGCCGATGCAAATGTATTTTTGATCTCGCCATTTGTTGGCCGTATTTTAGATTGGCACGTAGCAAATGGTATGGAAAAACCAACCGATCCGCTACAAGATCCAGGTGTTCAATCTGTACGTAGCATTTTTGAGTTTTATAAACGCCATGATTACAAAACCGTTGTTATGGGCGCAAGCTTCCGTAACACTGGTGAAATTATTGCGCTTACAGGTTGTGACAAGCTAACGATTAGCCCTAACCTACTAGAAGACTTAGGCAATTTAGAAGGCGCAGAAGAATACTTACTACAAAGTGATATTCCTAAAGAGCCAAAGCCTGCTCCACTTACTGAGTCACAGTTCCGTTGGTTACATAACCAAGATGCAATGGCAACTGAAAAACTAGCTGAAGGTATCCGCTCATTCGCAGATGCACAAGAGCAGTTAGAAGCACGTTTTAAAGCAATGTAATACGCGCTAATTATGTATTAAACGCCGCACCTGCGGCGTTTTTTTATGCCCTTAGTATAATCCGCACTGCTTTATACTAACCTGCCACAGCATGTACCATTGCCTACACAGCTAAATAACTCACTTTTAGTATTTTTTTATTTATTTTTTCTATCTAAAAATAGCGCGTTCAATAAAGCTAGTTAGTATTAAACTTCATCAATGCATCACATACTTGTAACAAATTCGTCACTTTTTTATTCTATTTTAGCCAGGCCTGTGGTATAGGTATTCTCGAGGTTCACTAAAATCAATAGGAGATAGTCATGGATAGCCTAAACGATATATTAGAGATATTAGAAGGTCCTGATACAACAAGAAAAACCTCTCAAAAGAATAAAAAAAGAAAGTGGCGCGAGATTGAGGCCATAAAAGACAAACAACGGTTACGTAAAGAACTACAGGAGTTAGACTTTTTTACAGACAGCATTGAAATTGATGAGCTAGATTTTTAATTTCAAACTCATTGCACTCAATTAGGCAATTTATTTTGCGGCAGGAAAACCGTATCGATAGTAAAGCTAACGCCAGGTTTTACCCCTTCAAAATAATTGATAATTATTGCGCATGGGCATTAATACACAATAACTAAGCAAAAGGCTTTCATAATACGAAAGCCTTTTTTAATATATCAATTAAACCTGCCAGTTAATGGGCATATCGCCTTGGGCTTGTAATAACTTATTTGTTTGTGAAAAGTGCTTACAGCCAAAAAAACCACGATGCGCAGAAAGCGGCGATGGGTGAGGCCCTTTTAAAATATGATGGCGAGCGCTGTTAATATTTTTACCTTTTTTTTGCGCATGAGCGCCCCATAAGATAAACACGACACCTTTGCAGTGTGCATTTATATGAGCTATCACGTTATCGGTAAATTGCTCCCACCCTAAATGCTTATGCGAGTGCGCTTGGCCTTGCTCAACCGTGAGTACTGTATTGAGTAAAAACACGCCCTGCTCTGCCCAGCTTTGTAAGTAGCCATGTTGTGGTATTTCAAAACCGGGAATATCCGTTGCCAATTCTTTGTACATATTTTTTAACGACGGCGGTAACTTTTTAACCTCTGGCAACACAGAAAAACATAAGCCATGGGCTTGGCCTTCTCCGTGATATGGGTCTTGGCCTAAAATAACCACGCGAATATTGTTAAGGGCTGTCGCTTCAAAGGCGCTAAATACTTGCTCTTTGGGTGGGTACACAGCAACACCTTCGACACGGCGTTTTGCTACATAATCTAATGTTTGCTGCATATAGGGTTGCTGTAATTCATATTCTAAAAAGGCTGGCCAATCGCTCATTGTATACTCTTAATTTGTTTGCGTGATGCGTCTATTTTATCACACATATTTGCCAGTCCATCTAGCATGCGCGGTGTAAAACGATGTAATAAATCGGCATTTACACGTATAAATTGATTATGTTTTACAGCGGGGACTTCTGGCCACTTTTGCCAATTAATTTTAGGTTTTGGCTTATCGGCTTGTTCATCAGGAATAATAATAATCTGTGGTTTTTTAATCACCACGTTTTCAATACTTATTTGCGGGTAGTCGGTTGGGCTGTGTGCAAATACATTGCTTACATGACATGTTTCAATAAGCTGGTTTATCCATGTATTTTCACTTACCGTCATCATTGGCTCTGGCCATAATTGATAAAAACCAGTTAATATTTTTTTGCTTTGCTGCTGCTTTTTAATTTTTTTGAGCTTAGTAATAAATGCGTTTGCTACTTGCTTGCTTTGCTCAATACGCCCTGTAAATTTTCCAAAAGCAATCAGCTCGTTTGCAACTTCTTCTATTTTTTTGGGATCACTTAAATGTATTTTTATACCAAGGCGTTTAATTTGTTCTAAATCTTCACTTTGATTACCGCTTTTCCAACCAATCACTAAATCGGGTTTTAGCGCTAATAATTTTTCAAGAGAAATACCATAGTAACCACCAATGCGTTCAATACTTTTAGCTTCATTTGGGTAATCAGCGTAATCAACAGTGCCAACAATATTACTTCCCGCACCTATAGCAAATAGGTTTTCTACTATATGCGGTGCAAGTGCTACAACGCGCAGTTTATCTGGCGCAGCTGTATCACTGGCCACGGCACTGCCCCCAGAACACAATAACAGCAGTGCAGTAAAAAACGCTTTATACATTAGTAATCAAACCCTTCTAGTGCTTTTATACCCGAGTCGAAGGCGTGTTTAACATTGCGCACTTCGCTTACTGTATCGGCAAGGTCTGTTAATGTGCGGTGCGCTGCGCGACCTGTAATAATAACCGATTGCATGGGAGGGCGATTATTTAGCGCGTTTACTACCTCATCTAAATCAATATAACCGTAAGTCACCATGTAGGTAAGCTCATCTAGTAATACTAAATCAATACTGCTATCTGCAAGCATACGCTTTGACTCTTGCCACGTTGCTTGCGCGGCTGCGGTGTCGGCTTCTTTGTTTTGCGTATCCCATGTAAAACCGGTATTCATAACGGCAAATTCAACCCCTGCGCCTTGTAATAAGTTACGCTCTCCACACTCCCATGTGCCTTTAATGAACTGACAAACAGCGGCTTTTTTACCATGCCCTACGCAGCGAGCAACCACACCAAAGCCTGAGGTAGATTTACCTTTACCATTACCCGTAATTACCTGAAATATCCCTTTAACATCTTGCGCAGCAGCCACGCGTGCATCTACCTGCTCTTTTACTTTTTGTTGGCGCTGCTGGTGCTTATCGTTATTTGTATCCGTCATTATTATCTCCTTCATAAATCGATATAATCTGTTGCATGTTCAAATGCGCCTCGCACATAGTGGCCAAGCGCTCTAGTTGTTGCTCGCGGTGCGCTACAATACTCACAGGTTGTATAGTTGCATCGCTTTTTACCCACTTTAAAATTTGCAGTGTGGCAGCGGGTTCATCAAACAAGCCATGTAAATAAGTACCAGCAATGGCATTGTCGTCACTAATAAAGCCATCGTTTTCAAACCCATGAGGGTGCGCATTAAACGTTAAAAATGGCTTATTAAGTGCTGCGCCTTCACTAATGCCGGCATGAATTTCGTAGACGCTACACGGTGTTTGCAAATCATTTAACTGCATAGCCGCCGTTACTTTAGTGAGTACTTTTTGCGTGCTTAGAGTGGTTTCAAAGTCACTTAATGCAAGGCCTTTAACACGTTTTAATGACGATTCAACCCCCATCGGATCAGCAATGCTATTTCCCAACATTTGCATACCACCACAGATACCCAATACTTTGCCACCATAGCGTAAGTGGCGCTTTATTTGCGTATCCCAGCCTTCATTTTTTACAAAACTTAAATCGCCCAGCACGTTTTTACTGCCAGGAATAATAATCAGATCAACCGGTGGGATCGCGTGTGTGTGGCGTACATAATTTATATTAATATTTGGGTGCAGCCGCAATGCATCAAAATCGGTATGGTTACTAATATGCGGCAATAAAAGCACGGCTATATTAATGGTGGCAGTCGTCACCGTGTTATCTATTGCTACAACATCTTCGGCATCAAGTGCTAAATCATGCAAATAAGGCAGCACTCCAAGCACTGGTTTTTTTGTGTAGCGCTCAAGCCAATCTAGCCCACTTTGTAGCAAGCTTATATCGCCTCTAAAGCGGTTTATAACAAAGCCTTTTACGCGCGCTTGCTCGGATTCGCTTAATAACGCAAGTGTGCCCACTAAATGCGCAAACACACCGCCCTTGTCTATATCGGCAATAATAATGACAGGGCAATCTACCGCTTCTGCGTAACCCATATTGGCAATGTCGTTCTCGCGTAGGTTTATTTCTGCGGGGCTGCCTGCGCCCTCAACCAATAATAAATCAAACTGCTTTGCTAGACGTGTATGCGAGGCAAGCACTGCATCCATCGCAACCTGTTTATAGTTATGATACGCCCCTGCCTCCATATTACTAATGGCTTTTCCATGTATAATGACTTGTGCCCCAGTATCACTATTTAGTTTGATCAATATGGGGTTAAAGTCGTTTTGAGGCTCTACTTTAGCGGCTATGGCTTGCAAAGCTTGCGCACGGCCTATTTCGCCCCCCTCTTTTGTAACCGCGCTATTAAGCGCCATATTTTGCGGTTTAAAAGGCGCGACCTTTATACCTCGCTTTACAAACACTCTGCAAAGCGCAGCGACTAAGGTGCTTTTTCCGGCATCTGACGTAGTGCCTTGAATCATTAAGGTTTTCATCAGCACTATGCCTTTGTTTTTCTAAAAAAGAGTAAGCTTAAAAAAAATACGCTACCCATGGCTGCTGTGATCACCCCTACAGGGAGCTCTTGGTTTTTAAGTAATGAGCGCGAAAGCACATCGACCCACACCATAAACGTGCCGCCCACTAAGCTAGTAATTAGTAAGCCAGCAGTACTGCCCTGAGATATAAAAAAGCGCACTATGTGCGGCACCATTAAACCTACAAAACCAATACCGCCACATAGGGCCACCAGCACGGCCGTTATTAACGAGCTCAATACCAACATTAAAATTCTAAAACGGTGCACACGGACCCCAAGCGTTATCGCGCTTTCATCGCCAAGAAGCAGCGCATTTAACTGCCTTTTAAAGCTCAACATAAAGCTAATACACACCACTATAACCACGCATGGCAACCATAACGTGGCCCATTGTGCGCGGGCAAAGCTGCCTAACGTCCAAAACAAAATACCAGCCACTGCTTGCGGGTCACTCCAATACAGCAATAAACTTGTAAATGCGCTAAATAAAAATGACAGCGCCACCCCCGCTAGCAACATAGACTCTACTTGCGACCTTTTTTGCCGCCCAGCAATAAGTATCAATAAGCCCATTGCTAAAAAGCTCCCTAATAAGGCAGCAGCCGATAACATAAACCCTGCACTAATACCCGCAACAGCCATAAGCAGTACTACCCCAAACGACGCGCCTGACGATATGCCAAATAAATACGGGTCAGCGAGCGGGTTACGAGTAACCGTTTGTAAAATAAGCCCTGCAATAGCCAAACCTGCACCCGCCATAAAGGCAAGTAAGGTACGAGGTAACCTAAGCTCATAAATAATACGCGCGTTAAACGAGCCCTCCCCTGCTGATAAAACCCCTGTGAGCACATCACTTAACGGCGTATCTGCGGCGCCAAAACTCAGTGCGCTAAAAAGGCTACCCAGTGCAATTAACACGGCTGCTATAAATATTGTCCACTGGTTTATTTTTGTTATATCCATTTAATTAATAGCCATAAAAGTAAGTAATATGAGGAATAGTTTGACCATTTTCTGTGCGTTGAGGGTGGCTAGTTACGCGCGCACATACCCCAAAAACATCCGCTAGCATGTCCTCACTAAGTACCTGCGCAGGCGAGCCTGTATGTGTTATTTTACCTTTATTAATAACCACCAGCTCATCGCACATAGCGGCTGCTAAATTTAAATCATGAAATGAGGCAAACACAGTAACCCCTAGCGATTTTGCCAATTCCATCACTTGTATTTGGTATTTAACATCTAAATGGCTGGTTGGCTCATCCATGATGAGCAATTGCGGTTGCTGCACTATAGCGCGGGCAATCAATGCACGTTGCTTTTCGCCCCCCGAAAGCGATTCAAAATTTTGCTTACACTGTTGCTCAAGCCCTACGGTTTTTATTGCCTGTGTAATTTTTTGTTTGTCGCTGTGGGTGGTGGCGCTAAATAATGATTTATGAGGTGTAAGCCCAAGGGCAACCACATCAAATAATGTTAGGTTAAATTGCGCGGGCGTTTCTTGTAGAACTACAGCAACATATTTTGCGTAGTCTTCACTTTTAAGCTGCCAAATATCCTGCTGATTAAAGGTAACGTTACCAGCGGTCGGTTTATTAAAGCGATACAAACAGCGCAGTAAGCTCGACTTACCCGCCCCATTTGGGCCAATTAACCCAATAAACTTACCCTTAGCTATGTGTAAATTAATATTGTTTAAAATGGCGTGTTCATCGACTTCCCACGACACATTTTGAACGTTTAAAAAGGGTGTATTTGGCGCTAATGTAGTTTGCAAAAGTGAGTCCTTGGAAAGCGTGCACTCACTAACACACAGCTAAAAGACTAGTGCATCAATAAAAATGAGTTTACCCGCTCGTTAAAAAAGTATACCAATCTAGAACTTCTCATGCTGATTGATATGTCTCATTTGTATCTGACTTAAAGCGTGATGCTAATTACAGTTACGGGAATAGTTGAGGAATTTCACCTCATTCCAAATGAGGGTCTATTATGGGCGGGTAAGTAAATAATTTAAAGCAAAAAAACCGCGCTCATTAGAGCGCGGTCAATAAAGGGAGTGTTTAAGCAACGCTTAAAACTTGTATTCCATACCTAGGCCAACGTAGTCTTGGTCAACATTGTTGTCCATATCAAAGCTTGAGTAAAAACCAAATACTTTAATGTTTTTATTAAACTTATGATCAACACCTACAGAAACTGCCGTTTTGTCGTCGCTGTCATCAAAGTCCATTGCTTGGTATTGCACTTTAAACGTGTTTTTACCCATGCTGTAGGCTGCGTTTAATAAATAGCCGTCAGCTTCTGCGCTACCGTCTACTTTTTCTTGAGTTTGGTACATAGCGCCTAATTTAAAGCTATCTACTTTACCTTGAATTGACGCACGTACTACATCGTAGCCATTTACTTCGCTATCGGCTGCAACCGAGGCGTATACCGCACTCTTTTTAAGTGCAGAGTCACCGTAGGTAACCGCCATTGAATAACCATTATCTGCATCTACGTCATCTTCGGCAACAAATGTAGCAAGTACTTTAAAGCCTTCGTAGCTTTTAGATGTATAAGTGATTGAATCACCTAAGCGGTTTTCACCTTTAAAGACATTTTTAATATCGCCTTCAAGGTCATTAAATAAATCTAACTTACCTTGCGATTGTTTAAGCGCTGTATCGTTACGACCCACAACAACTTGACCATATGCACCTTTTAAACCTACATACTGGTTACGTGCAGAAATATTGTCGTCGTTATCACCTTTAGAGTCAGCATCAGATACATCAACTTGAAACTCAAACTTATAAACCGCTTCTAATCCATCAGTAATCTTTTCAGACCCTTTTAGTCCAAAGCGAGATGCATTACTTTTAATTTCAGTGAAAGACCCTTCGCCATCATCAGACGATTGCACAGTAACATTCGCTTTACCGTATACATCAACGTCTGCAAAAGCGCTAAAAGATAAACCACTTACTAGTGCAACACATAAGCTCGATTTTACAAAATTCATGTTATTTCCTCGATAATCACAAGACTAATTTTTAAAACAGCTGCAGTTTGTCACCGTTAAATGACAGATATATTACAAAGGAAACATTTTTGTCTTTTTATTTTAATAAAAGTGTCTAAATTCTGAAAACAAACCGACATGAATATTTAATAAACAAAATTGTACCTATTCAACCTCATTAAAAATCATAGTCGGTATTTAGTGTTCATCAACAGGCTGATAAGCATTTATTTTAGGTAATAAGTTAATCAGGGTTTCTATTAACTCTTTTTGTTCGTTGTCTCTGTGGTAAGCCACAAAAATATCACGCGAAGTATGTTCTACGTCTTTTACATGAAACAGCTCACCCTTTTCTAGGTGAGACTCAACAAGTACCTCAGGAATAAACGCGCTACCACCACACTGAAGAATTAAATCAAGGGCAATACGTCCCGTACTGGTTCTAAAATAAGGCGGCGTTTTACCGGTAAATTGGCGCGCATGCCATAGTGAAAACGTAGTACCCCAATCAACGTATACATATTGGTTATCAAAAAAGTTCTCGTTAGTGGCCGTGTCATAGCCACTAACCGGAATAATTGGCAGCTCGCAAATTCGCTCAACCACAAGCTCGTCTACTTTAGGGGGGTCAAATAAAATGGCTAAATCAAGCGTACGCTCTAATAATAACCGCGTGCTTTCTTGTTGGGCTTTAACCTCTGCGACCAACGACACCCCAGGCATAGCCGACACAATATTAGTAATGCCAAATTGTAAAAACGCATCCCATATATTAGGCGTACCCGCTAAACTTATTTGCTTGTGCATGTTATCGGCAAGTGCCACATCGACTTTGGCACGCTGCATGCCGGTGATGATCATTTTAGCGTGCGGAAGCAATCGCTCTCCTGGCGCCGTTAATTGAATATTGTTACGCTGGCGAATAAACAAGTTTACACCCAACCCCTGCTCTAACTGGCGAATTCGAAAGCTTACTGCCGATTGAGTGATATACAGGTTTTCAGCCGCTTTACCAAAGTGACGCGTGCGCACAACCTCTACAAATGTTTTTAATAAATCTATATCCAATTTTTTATCCTCACGATAAAAATAACTTGTTTAATAAATTGTCAAACTTGCATCATACTCCAGCAATAAACAGGGTATGAGGATACAGTTATGAGCAACGATATTTCACTACTTCGCCAAGCGTTTGTTAGCCAACGTCAATTTTATGATGATCAAAACTTTCCTCGCGGGTTTAGCCGCAGCGGAAACTTCACCTTATTAGAAGCCAGCATATTAGAGCAACACGGCGTTGTACTAAAAGGCCTTTATAATAAAACTTTAGCCCCCCAAAATACGCTACAAGAGCAATTTGTTGACGTAGTTTGTGGCAGTAAAGAACCTACAAACCCAATCGAAAAAGCCTGGGTTAAATATTTAAAACTAACAACCTGTAAAACCAAGTTTCATACACTTTTTGGCCGTTCAAAAATGTCAGGGCCGGTACCAATAAGCCAAGACGATTATAGCGAATCAGATAGCGTATAAGCCTCTAAGATATTTGCTTTTTTGCGTTTTAACAGTTACAACTTGTATAAGCAAATACTTTTGCAAAATATCAAACAAGGTTGTTACGTGACGCGAAAAATACTCATAGTTGAAGATACGCCTACTATAGCGCGTGTGCAAAAGCATATCGCGCTTAAAGCAGGTTACGAAGTAGATATAGCCGAATCTTTAGCGGCAACAAAAGAGCTAATAAAACACAATAGCTACTTTTGCGCTGTTGTTGATTTTATCCTTCCCGATGCTCCTGCGGGTGAGGCGGTTCCGTATACTATTAATGCCGACATTCCCACCATAGTAATGACAGGCAATATAGATAAACAAACTCGCGACACGGTAGAAAAATACCCAATAATTGATTACATAATCAAAGAAAACAAACAAGCTTACCAATACCTAGAAAAACAACTAAGCCGTTTACCACGTAACGAGAACGTAAAAGTGTTGGTCGTCGACGACTCAACCTCTACCCGTAGATACATTTGTAGTTTACTAAAGCGCCATAAGTATCAAATACTCGAAGCTAAGGACGGCAAAGACGCGCTAGAAGTACTTGAAAGCCAAAAAGACGTGTCTGTCATTATTACCGATAACGAAATGCCAAACATGAATGGTGATGAGCTATGCGCCGAAATTCGCCGGCTTTACAGTAATGATGAAAAAGCCATTATCGGTATTTCAGGTGCTGACTCGTCAGCATTATCGAGCCTATTTTTAAAAAATGGTGCCAACGACTACCTCCATAAACCCTTTAACAGCGAAGAGTTTTACTGCCGACTAAGTCAAAACGTCGACATGCTTGAGCAAATAGCAACAATCAAACGCCAAGCAAATACTGACTACTTAACGAATCTGCCTAATCGACGCTACTTTTTTGAAGAGTCGAGCAAATCACTCAAGTATTTAAAAAAATCGAATCTAGATGGTGCACTCGCCATGCTTGATATAGACCATTTTAAATCGATTAACGATACATACGGTCACGATTCAGGCGATGAGGTTCTCAAAGGGTTGGCGGTGTGTTTTAAAAAGTACTTTGAAAAGCAGCTAGTCGCTCGCTTAGGCGGTGAAGAATTTGCCGTTTACTTTACTGATGCAACCACAGCGCAAGCGCTAAAACGCCTTGAAGGATTTAGGCAATTTATAGAGCTTAATAGCCAAGAGTTTAGCCAAGAAAAAATTAAATTTACAATTTCTATTGGTTTTGCAAGCGCCCCTATTTACCAAATAGATGAGTTACTTAAACAGGCCGATTTAAAGCTATATGATGCAAAAGAAACCGGCCGTAATAAAGTAATAAGCTAAACCTTAACGCTGCTTTATAGCAACTTGCTTAAACTATTATTGCGCATAGGTATTAAACTTCGGCGGCGGTAACAGCCGCTTTTTTACGCTTACGCGATTGATGATAAGAGTCCCAGGTAAATATAGCCAGCGCACTCCAAATACAGGCAAACGTAATCACCCGCTCTGCATCAAATACTTCATCGTAAAACACCACAGCAAGCATAAACATTAAACTTGGCCCTATGTACTGAAAAAAGCCCAATGTTGTGTACTGCAAACGCTTGGCCGCTCCGGTAAAGCAAAGCAGCGGCAACGTAGTAATAATACCGGCACTAATTAACAGCGCATTGGTATGCCAATCGTTTAGGGCTAAGTCGGAAGTAGGCGTTGGTGCCATTACCCACCAGTAAATTAATGCAACCGGCAGTAAAATTAGGGCTTCGAGTAAAATGCCTGGCAGCGCTTCAACAGGTAACTTTTTACGCAGTAAGCCATAAATAGCAAAAGACGTGGCAAGCGAAAACGCCACCACCGGAAACGAGCCAAAACTGACCAATTGCAATACTACGCCCGCAAAGGCTAAAAACACTGCAAACCCTTGTAACTTTCGCAGCCGCTCGCCTAAAAATAGCATGCCCAACAGCACATTAAGTAATGGATTTATGTAATACCCTAAACTGGCATCGAGCATATGGTTATTATTAACCGCCCAAATAAATAACCCCCAGTTAAAGCCCAATATAGAAGAGGTAAGTACTAACATTAAAATAATTTTTGGCTGGGCAACAATGCGCTTAACCTTATCCCAGTATTTAAGCACACTGACCACAAGCACTAAAAAAACCACAGACCAGACAACACGGTGAGTTAAAATTTCAAAAGCAGAAACATGCTGTATTTGTTTGAAATAAATAGGCGCTAAGCCCCACATTAAAAAAGCTAAACAGGCAAAAATACCGCCTTTACGCTGCTCGTTTGCAATCGACATACATACTACTTATTCATACTAAAAGGCCGACAGTTTATACCAATTTGTGTTATTAAGTGATTTATTTTGCGGTAACTAAAGCTCAGCGCAAGGCAAAGCTTTTTATTTTAGCCGTACGTAATTAGCAGCTTTAACCTACTAAATACGTACCTGTACCAAAGGCGATTTGGATTGCCTTTTCATTGTGTAGCTCCATTCTACATACACACACTTTATTACCAGAGCGGATCAAAGTAGCACTGGCTGTAAATGTCTCCCCTTTGCCAGGGCGCAAATAATCTGTGCGCAAATCAATAGTGCCTAAGGTAGCCAGCTTTTGCTGTACGCTAGGGATATCGAGCTCGGTTAATTTATCAATAACACTGGCTGCTGCAAGCATGCCGCCCACATTATCGAGCACCGCCGATATAATACCGCCGTGAAGAATTTTTTGCGCAGGATTGCCTATAAATACATCCTGCCAGGGAAAGGTAATTTTAGCTTGCTCAGGGCTGAGCGACTCTACCGAGATATTTAAAAACTGATTAAATGGCATGCCATTTACAAACAGTGCGCCAACTTGTTCAATTAACATTTCTTTATTCATTATTATTCTCTATGTTTAAATTAACACTGGTACGATGAGTTAAGCATACCTGAAGCAAAACCACGAGGCACTAATTAAATCATTTACCTCTAAGCTAAAGACATCCTATAAAAAAACCACTAAAATAGCCGCCGATGAATACTCTAACCCCTACACCTAGCACATTGGTCCGCAAGCCCGACACGGTTCTTAAACAAGTGTTTGGCTACAGCGAGTTTCGTGATGGCCAAAAAGCGGTGATCGACGCGGCCATTAATGGCCAAGACTCTTTGGTACTACTGCCTACAGGCGGCGGTAAATCAGTGTGTTACCAAGTACCAGCGTTAGTGCTCGAAGGGGTTACTGTGGTAATTTCACCGCTTATCTCGCTCATGCAAGACCAAGTAACGCAACTGCAAGCATTAGGTGTTAAAGCCGCTTACATTAATAATAGCCTGGCTCGCGAAGAGCAACAATTAGTGTACCAACAATTGCACCAAGGGCTAATAAAATTACTGTATGTAGCCCCTGAAAAAGTGCTTCAGCATGAATTTACCGAGCGACTCAGCCACTTAAATATCAGCTTATTTGCAATTGACGAAGCACATTGTGTATCGCATTGGGGGCATGACTTTAGACCTCATTACTTTAGATTAAATGAGCTTAAGCAGCGCTTTTTCCATGTACCTATGATGGCACTGACCGCCACGGCCGATAAAGCGACCCGCTTTGATATAGTTGAGCAATTAAAATTACAACAGCCCTATATACATACCGGCAGCTTCGACAGACCGAATATTCGTTACACCATCGAAGAAAAGTTCAAGCCCATGGCGCAACTACTGCGCTATTTAAAAGAGCAAAAAAATCAAAGTGGTATTATTTACTGCACTAGCCGTAAGCGCGTTGATGACATTGCCGAAAAACTCGCTGATGCAGGTTTAAATGCCGCCGCGTACCATGCCGGCATGAGCAACGAACAGCGCCAATTTGTGCAAACCGGATTTGCCCGCGATGACATTCAAATAGTCGTTGCGACCGTTGCCTTTGGTATGGGCATAAATAAACCAAATGTGCGTTTTGTTCTGCATTACGATATTCCAAAAAGTATTGAAGCCTACTATCAAGAAACTGGCCGCGCTGGGCGTGATGGCTTAGCCGCAGAAGCCATTATGTATTTTGATCCCGCCGATATAGGCCGCGTTAGGCGCTTTTTTGAAGACATAGACGATGAACAACGTCGCCGCGTAGAAGAACAACGCTTTAATGCCATGGCCAGTTTTGCCGAGGCGCAAACATGCCGCCGGCAAATACTATTAAACTACTTTAGCGAGTATAAACGCGAGCAATGTGGCAACTGCGATATTTGCATTAACCCGCCAAAAAGCTTTGATGGCACATTAGTAGCGCAACAAGCGCTTTCGTGTGTGTACCGAGCTGGGCAGCGTTTTGGCTTAGGCTATATTGTAGAATTATTACGCGGGGCTAATACCAGCCGCATACGCGACAACAACCACCACGAACTCAGCACCTATGGCATAGGCAAAGACAAAAGCAGTGAATTTTGGCTCAGTATATTACGCCAACTTATACACCAAGGCTTGTTAAGCCAAGATATTACCCAAGGTGCCTCGCTGCGCTTAACCGAAGCAGCACGCGCTGTACTTAAAAGTGAATACGCTCTACAGCTTGCCGAGCCGCGCTTACAAGCTAAACACGTATACCAAGATAAACTGGCGCAGTTTAACTACGACAAAAAACTATTTGCCCGCTTACGGGCTCTGCGTAAAGAACTCGCTGATGCCGACGATGTACCGCCGTACGTTGTATTTAACGATAAAACCTTAGCCGAAATGGCGCAATTAATGCCCACCAACGACAGCGAATTTTTAAAGGTGTCGGGCGTTGGCTTTACCAAACTCAATAAATATGGCGGCGAATTTTTAACGGCCATTCGTAATTACCTTGCTAGCAATTAAGTAAACTATGACCCAAATTGAATACAATCACGCCCATAAATGCATTGTTATAAGCCCGGTAGAAGCCCCACACGATGAAGACTTTGAGCTGTGGAGCACGCTGTTTTTACACGCAGATGAAATAACAATTATTGACTACGCAGGGGGTGCTGACCGTCATCAATTGCGCTTTAGCTATCAACAGCAAACCTTTAATTTAAATTTTGAACACTACAGCGAAAGTATTTGGATTAATGGCGAAGGCCAAGAAGCCGAGCACTTATTAGCGGCCCTTGCTTTTTACTTAAGCTAAAACGCCTCGCATATGCACTAATTAACAAAGGTGCATAACGGTAACAATTAATTAGTTTCAAAATCCATACCTTTTACTTACATTGTAATAACAATGATGTAAGCTGATATTACGACTCATATTTGCAGTAGTATTGAAGAGGTTGAATGGTGAATAGAAAATGGATTGCACACTGTTGTATAAGCTTAGCCCTTGTAAGCTTTAGTGCGCCTAAGGCCTTTGCACAACAACCACCCAATAAAACTAACACCTGCTCCGCTGTGCAAACTCACTCAGACAAAAGCAATAATTTACGCCGTGAGGTTGAAGATAAAACCACACTGATTAATAGTCGCAGCGACGCCCAAATAACCTCAATTACCCTTAAACAACTTAACGTTTTTAATACCGAGCTGGAGGAGGAAAATAACGCGCTTTTTCGTTTTGCCAACCGCGCGCATATTCAAACCGAGCCAGACGTTATTAGTAATATTTTATTATTTAAACAAGGCGATAATTACAATGCCAGAAAGCTCGCTGAGTCAGAGCGTTTATTACGCCAACAAAACTATTTATATGATGCGCAAATAAGCGCGGTTGAAAACTGCGACGGCAACGTAGATGTAACGGTGGTAACTCGCGATTTATGGACCTTACTACCCGAAATAAGCTTTAGTCGCAGCGGTGGCGAAAATAAATCGAGTATTGGTTTTCGCGAGTCCAATTTACTGGGTTGGGGCAAGCGCTTGTCGTTTTCACGCACTACCGACAGCGATCGTAATGGTTATTTATTTGTTTATGACGATCCTAATATATTATCTAGCCGGTATCGCGGGCGCTTAGAGTATGCCGACAACAGTGACGGAAAACGCCACTTATTAGAGCTAACCTATCCGTTTTACGCCATAGATACACCTTATAGCTATGGTATTAAAAGCTTTTCTGAACAGCGAGAAGAGTCGTTGTATCGCCGTGGTGATGAATACAGTGAGTTTGATCAAACAACCGATTTTTTTAGCGCTTTTTTAGGCCACTCTAAAGCATTATCTGATAGCTGGACACAGCGCTTAACGCTTGGCTATGTAAACCAAGAAGACAGCTTTGCAGAAATAGAAACAACCTTTGCTCCCTTGGCCAAAAACAGACAACTAAGTTACCCCTATGTGAGTGGTCATTGGTTTGAAGACAGTTATATAAAAGTGCGTAATTTTGACAGTATTTCGCGCACCGAAGATTTAAATTTAGGGTGGAATATTAAAGCCCTATTAGGCTACTCAGATGAATCACTAAGTAATGATGACAGCAGAGCCGTGTATTCGTTAAAAGCTAAAAAAGCGCACTTTACTACCGACAGAACGCTGTGGCGTTTTAGTGCTCAAGTGGATGGTTATTGGAATAAAGAGCAAAAACAACTAGAAAACTTTTTAGCCACCAGCGAAGTGCAGTACTACTTAAATACCAGCGAAAACCAATCTTGGTTTGTTAAAGCCCGTGCCCAGTATGCTAAAAACCTAACCGCCGATAAGCAGCTAACACTTGGCGGCGAAACGGGCCTTCGTGGCTATCCTATGGATTACCAGCATGGCGACCGAAGCTTTTTAGTCAGCTTAGAAAAACGCTATTACTGGGAGTACGATTTACTGCAGCTATTTAAAGTAGGTGCAGCGGGCTTTGTTGATGTTGGCCGCGCTTGGTTTAACGATGAAGACAACGGCGAGAACGATCATGTTTTAAAAAATGTTGGGGTGGGTTTGCGTTTAGCACCTAGCAGAGCAAACTCTGGCACCATGATCCACCTTGATATTGCCGCCCCGCTTGATAGCTACGACGATGTTGATTCGGTGCAGTGGCTCGTAAGTGTTAAAAACACCTTTTAAATAGCGAGCAATAAACGAAAGCGTTACACTAGCGCTTTAAATTTTCCTAAAAACAGTACGGGATCACACTTTGGAATTGTTTGCGCTTTTAGAGCTAATGGGTACGCAATATAAATTGATTGTTACCCTTATCGCCATTTTACTTTTTCCTCTTTTATTAAAAATCACTAAAAAGTTGCTCGAAAAAGCCATAAAAGGAAAAGTAGATGTTCATCGTAAATTTAGAGCTGAGCTGTTATTAAAAATAATACTCGCGTTTGTCGTGCTGTGCTTAGTGCTTATATTTTGGGGTATAGAGCTGCGCGGGCTATTAGTTTTGGGCTCATCATTATTTGCTATGCTCGGGGTCGCTTTATTTGCCGCTTGGTCGCTGCTTAGTAACCTTACCGCTTTTTTACTCATGTTTATTCAAAATGGTTTTCATGTGGGAAATTGGGTGCGTATTGTTGATGGCGCAAACCATATAGAAGGGCGCATTGTCGAATTAGGTTTAATGAACGTGCTACTTGAGCATGTGGATGGGCACCGAGTTGTTTACCCTAATAACCTGTTTGTGACACGCCCGGTTATGGTATTAAATAAAGAACCTAAGCCTACAAAGGCACCGGTAATAAAACGGATTATTGGCCCTAAAAAGACATAGTTTTAAAAGTCATATCCGCAAAAAAGCCGCAGTAAGGCAAACCTCACTGCGGCTTTTTACTAGCTAACATAATGCTAATTATTTAGCTCAGCTGTTTTAAGCTCTTCATCTAAATCATTTATTTCGTCAATAAAATGCTCTAATTGCTGCTCTACTAAGCTGTTATCATTTGCAAAGTAAGCAAGGTGGAATACCGCATCCCCTTCGTTTACTAATGGCATAGTTTGCTGGCCTATCACAATACCGCCTTTAGGCGCTAAAAGCTCAAGTTCGGCATCACCTAATGGGCTACTTATGTACGCCAGCACTTGACCTTTTTCTACGTGTTCACCTAGCGATACTTGCGCACGTACAATGCCATCTACCTCAGCGCGTATCCAACTTGTAGACCCTGCAATAATAGGATCGGGCAGCTTTTTAGGGCGCTTGCCGCGGATCATTTTTAAATGCCGCATCACATAATCCACACCCTGCACACCTGCTGCAATAGCAATAGGGTCAAAGCGTAAGGCTTCACCAGCTTCGTAAGTAATAACCGGTATACCTAAATTAGCGGCTTCACTACGTAATGAGCCATTACGAAGGGATGCATTTATAACCGCTGGTGTGCCGAATGCTTTAGCCATATCAGCGGTTGCTTCATCATCTAAGTTAGCGCGTATTTGCGGCAAGTTAGTTCGGTGAATAGCCCCCGTATGTAAATCAATAATGTGGGTACAATGTACCGCCACCTGATTAAAAAACATATGTGCCATACGCCCAGCAAGCGATCCGCGCTCAGAGCCCGGAAAGCTGCGGTTCATATCACGTCTATCGGGTAAATAACGTGATTTATGAATAAAGCCAAACACATTAACAATTGGCACAGCAATTATGGTTCCGCGCAGTTGGCTTGCATCTATTTTTGAGAGCAGCTGGCGTACAACTTCTACACCATTTAGCTCATCACCATGAATAGCGGCACACACCATCAGCACTGGGCCTTCCATTACACCATTAACCACTTCAATAGGAATATTAAGCGGTGAATGGGTGTAAAGTTTAGCAGCCTCTAAAGCAAGGGTTTTACGCTCGCCCACGCCAACACTTTCACCTAATAAGGTAAAAGGACGATTAATTTTAACCTTTGCCACGGGTTGCGGTTCCTTTTATAGCAGCATTTTTTTCGATGAAATCAATCACCATACCGGCAATATCTTTACCTGTTGCCACTTCAATCCCTTCAAGGCCTGGAGAAGAGTTTACTTCCATTACTAACGGCCCACGAGATGAGCGAAGTAAATCAACGCCCGCTACATTTAAGCCCATTGCTTTTGCTGCAGCAACGGCGGTTTTACGCTCTTCTGGGGTAATGCGTACTAATGTAGCGCTACCACCACGGTGAAGGTTTGAGCGAAACTCACCTTCTTGCGCTTGGCGCTTCATGGCCGCTATTACTTTATCGCCTAATACAAAACAACGAATGTCCGCCCCGCCAGCTTCTTTAATGTATTCTTGAACCATAATATTGGCTTTTAAACCCATAAACGCTTCAATAACACTTTCAGCCGCTTTACGTGTTTCAGCAAGTACAACACCAATGCCTTGTGTGCCTTCAAGTAATTTAATAACCACCGGAGCACCGCCTACCATTTCTAGTAAGTCTTTAACGTCATCTGGTTTGCTGGCAAAACCGGTTACCGGCATGCCTACGCCTTTACGTGATAACAGCTGAAGTGAGCGTAATTTATCGCGCGAACGAGAAATAGCCACCGATTCGTTAACAGGATAAACCCCCATCATTTCGAACTGACGTAAAACAGAGCAACCATAAAATGTCACCGATGCACCAATACGCGGAACAATGGCGTCAAAATCTTTTAAATTTTCACCACGGTAGTGAATTTCTGGCTGTTCTGAGTTTATATTCATATAGCAACGAAGCGCATCAATCACCTTTACCTCATGACCGCGTGCCTCTGCCGCTTCAATTAAGCGGCGCGTTGAATACAAATTTCTGTTGCGAGATAAAATACCAATTTTCATAGTTAAAACCTTAACTATCTAATAAATGAGATAAAGCCGGATCAACGACTATACGATTTTCCATGGCTGTACGCCCTAATAACATTCTAAACTTCATTGTTGCTCTACTCGTTAAAGTAACTTCTATTGGCCAGCTGTGCTGCCCTGCATGCAATGTTGTTTCTATAAAGTAGCGTAACTCTTTTTGCCCACTTGAGCTGGTTACCGCCTTAATTTTTTTAACCTTTGCAGTGCACGCAACCTGAGTGTGTTCGTCATCTTGCAATGGTTGGACTATAAATTTTACCCACTTTTCTTCGCCTTCTTCGTACTCTTCAATGTTAATTGCATGAATACATGAAGTGCGGGCGCCAGTATCAACTTTTGCTTTTATCTTTTCGATGCCAAGCTCGGGTAAACTTAACCACTCACGCCAACCAACAGTTAACTTTGCTGTCATAAATGTGCCCTTAATAAAAAAGTGACTTATACGCTACGGCGCAAAAAACACCAGCGAAATAAATTTATCTAGTCGATGAGTAAATTAAATTGATCTTTTATAGGAACTAATCACACAATGCGCGCCTTGCTGTTTAGTGCCTTATTTAGCGATTCAAGCCTGCATATAGGTTTTACCTTAACGCTAACTAATTAAAAGTTAAGGTAAGTTTGTAAAGCACTATGCAGATACACTATAGTTAACTGTATTAAAAATACACTATTATATGAGTTTAAAATATGATTAATGGTTTACTGCATGCACTGGTGCTTGATGAAAAAGGCGGCGCGCACGCCATAGAAAGCATCCGCGATTTAAATAACTGGCACCCTAGCCAAGGTAAACTGTGGATACATATGGACTACAGCCAAAGCGAGGCAGTAACGTGGCTTAAAAGCCAGGCTCACCTTACCGACTTTGAGCTTGATTCGCTTATTGCTGATGAAACTCGCCCTCGCTTAACACCTAGTACCAATGGCCATATGCTGTTTTTGCGTGGTGTAAATTTAAACCCAGCGCAAAGCCCTGAGGACATGGTGTCAATTCGTTTATTTATTAGCGAATCTGTGGTTATCACAACGCGCAAACGTCGCTTACTTTCGATTCAAGATATATTAGCAGAGCTTAATGCTGGCCACGGCCCATGCTCAATATCAGAGTTGGTCGGCTCTATTACGCAGAAACTGACATCACGCATGCAAAGTGTCATTGATACGCTTGATGAAACCCTGGATGAATTTGAAGAAGAAATAGACGAGCCAAGTAAAAAGTTTGATAACCAAGGTTTATCTCAACTGCGCCGTCAAACTATTGCCTTAAAGCGTTACTTAAAGCCGCAAAAGGAAGCGTTAAGTTTAATGGTAAATAACCATTACCCCTGGCTTTTAGATGAAGATAAAGCAAAGCTAAACGAAACCACTAACTTACTTATTCGTTATTTAGAAGAGCTAGATAGCGCCATAGAGCGTGCGCAAATTATTCAGCAAACCATTACTAACCAGGTGTCTGAGCAATTAAATCAACGCATGTATGTAATGTCGGTTGTGGCTGCGCTTTTTTTACCACTGGGCTTTTTAACGGGCCTTTTAGGGGTAAATGTAGGTGGCATACCTGGTACCGAAAACCCTTATGCATTTAGTGCATTTGTGATTTTTTTAATTGTGCTTACTGGCGGTATTGGCGTGTACTTTAAAAATAAAAAATGGTTATAAGATAAAGTTTTTTATTATGGCCACTCAATTGAGTGGCCATAATAAGTCACTAATTAATTAGTTTCGCGCGTATAACTCACATTGGTCATCGTCACTTTTGACTCTGTAATGCCTAAATCCTCAAAACAGTTTTTAAACGAGTTAGAGTTTCCGGCCTCACCACATTTATCTAATGTGTATGGGTCTTGCGATTGCAGGTAGTTACCAAACTTAAAGTATGACTGCGAATCATCCTCTACTGGTATACCGAACGAGTTACCGAATGCCGTAACCTCTACATCGCCGTAGTTATTAACTACCCGCAAGTTAAATGTCTCACCGCTGGTCATTGTACCCAAAGCAAATTTTTCTTCATTACCGCTGGTATTACGTAAACGTACGTACACATCAAAAATTCCGTTGTTCGCTACGCTATCATTAAAGCCCGATTCATCAGTATCCGACACATACACTTTAGATATAGTGCCGGTATCACTAGCATGGTGCTGCGATATAATTGTTTTTCCGCCATCAGACATCTCAACTTTTACCGTAGCTTCGAACACTTCATAGGTTTGAGTCATAGCAACGCGTAAACTTTCTTTAACCTTATACTCATGACGCCAGCCATTACCATTAGGCGTAATATGTTGTGCCTCTAACGGCACAAACACTAAGGTGCTATCGTCAACGAGAGGATTTGGGTTATCCCCTTCTAAATCAAAAATGCTACCACTGGTTATGCTGCTAGGAATTGTTGAACCATTTGAGTTATCGCTGCCGCCATCTGAGCCACCATCATTACTGCCGCTGCCCTCAACCAAGGCAAAATTATCAAACCTTACATCGCTGGTGTTGTTGTAATGTTTAGCAAAAACCTGAAGTGAATTGGTGTTTGCTGAGGTAAATGTTTTTGTTACTTTAGTCCACGAAGAAACATTAAAGGTTTGGTTTTTAAATAAACCATTTAAATCGTTTACACCAATTTGCCCTTTACCCAGCACATAAGCACTTAGGGTGTATTCAGTGTTAGGCTGTATATCTACCACTTGATAAACCCGTGCTGGACTGCCCTGAATTTTTAACGATTTTGAGCCACTGTAAGCATCTGAAGAAATAGCGGCTGGGTCGGTTTCGTTCCAATTACTAAAGCCACTTTCAAAGCCTGCATTATTAATTGTTGCAGCATGAGATAGCGCTGAACTTGTCGCAATTGCGCTGTAAAAAAACAGTTTTTTATGGTTAATCATTATCTTTATTCCTTTAAACCTGAATATAAAAATAACCTAACTACCTAGTTTTGTGTCAGTCACTAAAACTTAGATCACCCTGTGTAAACAGGTTTCTATTTTTGTGTATGAATAGATTTGGCAAGAACACTCGGGTTACAAAAATCAATCTAAAACCCTTAAATTGGCCTTACCAATATTAATGCCATATGGCGAGCTAAAGGCTATATTTTTTGTTACCAATATGTCAACAGAAGATGTAATAGCAAATAAGTATTAGTTTTATTAAATATTGCATTTATAACTTGTAAATAGTTATAACTATTCAACAGGTTATATATTAGGGACAGGTTAGCAATAAATAAAAATATTTTTTCAATTTAATGAATAAGTAGTACGTCGAAATAAGCCCTATTACCAATAGGAATATGAACAAGCTTAACTTTTAATGAATATATTAAGGAGAATTAAGTTTTTTATATGAAAGATAATAATTGGTTATAACAAAAATAAAATTGGTAACACTGAAAGTATTAAATTTTTGCCGTTAAATAAGGCAAAATAAAGGGGGGGTATTAATGCGCCATTACACTAAAAATGAATTAATATCTGAAAATAGGCTGCGGTTTAAAGAGTCATGTTTACTCTGTGCACAAAAAAAGCGAGCATATATAAATGCTCGCCTTTATCAACTAGCTAACGCCTTACTCTTGAAAGTAAGTGCCCCAACCGTCGTATTCAACGTCACACTCAACAGCTAGCGCTGCAAGTTTATCAACGTCTTCCATTATAACTTCAACGTCTAGCTCAGCTTCGACTACAATATCAAAGCTCCAAATTTTGCTGCCATCTTCTAGCTCAAGCTCTGCCGGTTCTTCAACATCGTAGCCTAATTTAAAGGCAGCCAGTGCCGCTTGCTCTAATTTGCTAAAATCTTCGCATACAAAATGATGCTCAACTTCATAAAGTATTTCAGGATCAGAGCCATCTTCAAGTAGTGAACTTACGATGTCTTCACTTATTTCACGCCAGTTTTCCATTATTTATCTCTCGCTTGAGCATCTAATTCAGTTATTTTAGCAGCCATAATACTATGCACTTGGGTGGCCTGTTCACGGGCACTCACTTTTTTATCAAGTGATATAGGCGCTAACATTTCAATGTAAATTGTACCATTATCCCAGCGGTTTAGCTTAATAGTTTTATCAGTTGTGCTCATACATACCGGTACTATGGGTACATCTGCGCTTAAAGCGGTGTGAAATGCGCCGGTTTTAAATGGCAGTAAACCGCGGCCATAGCTTCTTGTGCCTTCGGGAAATACCCAAATAGATAGGCCTTTTTGTTTAATTTTTTCAGCGGCTTTTGAAATTGTACCTGCCGCTTTTGAGCGATTAGCTCTATCAATCAGTATGTTGCCCGACAACCAGTAAAGTTGTCCAAAAAATGGGATCCACTTTAAGCTTTTTTTGCCTAAGCTAACGCAGTTTTCAGGCACTATAGCCGATACAGTAAATAAATCGTAATTGTTTTGATGGTTTGATAGGTAAACCGCAGGGCCAATATTGAGCGCATCTGGGTGGCGCTTAAGGACAAGTTTAACCCCTAACATTTTAGCCATTGAGCCAAACCAGCCAGCTATCACATGCACATTATTAGGGTGAAACGGTCTCACAATCGACAATAACAACCCAAACACGCAGCTGAAAAATATAAACAGCACCATAATTAAAATACGTATAACAGCTAACAAACTTCTCTCCAAAATGTGTGTGCAATGCGCTATAAGCCACGCATATTTCACTATTATAACGTGATTTTATGACGATCACGAGACAATAGCGAACAGCTGTAAGCTGAAAAATACAGGATAAACAAAAACGGCCTGCAAAAGCAGGCCGTTAGAGGTGTATATTTCGGGTTTATTCTTCGACTAATGTGTCATCATTTTGCTCATCTGCCGGCGTAAACTCCACCACTGCTTCATCAACACGCTGTAAGCCTCGCGGTAACTTATTACCTCTACGCCCGCGCTCACCATGATAATGCTCCAAGTCGCTCGGTTTAAGCGTTAGCTTTCGTTTACCAGCATGAAGGGTAACGCTACTGCCTTGTGGTACCACCGCCAGCACTTTGACAAACTCTTCACGTGCTTGCACTTTAGCCCCTGGAATAGAGATAATTTTATTGCCTTTACCTTTACCCAGTTTTGGTAAGTCGCGCAGTGGGAATAACAGCATGCGCCCTTCGTTCGAAATGGCCATGCAGTAATCGGTTGCTACATCGTTTACTCTGATTGGTGAAAGTAAAATTCCGCCCTTAGGCACGCTCACCAAGGCTTTACCGTTTTTATTTTTACTTACTAAGTCTTTAAAGTCAGTAATAAAGCCATAACCCGCGTCAGAGGCCATAAGCAGCACTTGATTATCTTCACCCATTACCACGTGCTCAAAATTAGCCCCAGTGGTGAGGTTAAAGCGCCCTGTCATTGGCTCGCCTTGGCTACGTGCCGAAGGCAAGCTGTGCGCATCGGTTGCAAATGCACGCCCTGCTGAGTCTAAAAATACCGCAGGCTGATTACTCTTACCCTTAGCGGAGGCTTTGTATTCATCGCCAGCACGGTAATTAAGCCCTTCTACGTCAATGTCATGGCCTTTACCAACACGTGCCCAGCCTTTATCAGAAAGCACGACTGTTACCGACTCTGAAGGAATTAAATCTTTTTCACTCAGTGCTTTAGCTTCTACGCGCTCAATAACAGGTGAGCGGCGATCGTCGCCATACATGTCGGCCGCTTCTTGAATTTCTTTTTTAAGAAGCGTTGACATACGACGGTCTGAGCCAAGCGTTAGCTCTAACTTGTCACGTTCTTTGGCCAACTCATCTTGCTCGCCACGTATTTTAAATTCTTCTAGTTTTGCTAAATGACGAAGTTTTAACTCTAAAATGGCTTCGGCTTGAGTATCGGTTAAATCAAAGCGCTCCATCAACACAGGTTTTGGTTTATCTTCTGTGCGAATAATTTCAATTACTTCATCAATATTTAAAAAGGCAGCAAGTAAACCTTCTAAAATATGCAATCGTGCCAGTACTTTATCTAAACGGTGCTGTAAGCGCCTGCGTACTGTTTCGCGTCTAAACGTTAGCCACTCAGATAAAATACTGCGTAGGTCTTTTACTTGCGGGCGGCCATCAAGGCCTAGCATGTTTAAGTTTACACGGTAGTTTTTTTCAAGGTCGGTGGTGGCAAATAGGTGCGCCATTAACGGCTCAGCTTTAATGCGGTTTGAACGCGGTACAATCACAATACGGGTTGGATTTTCGTGATCAGACTCATCTCGTAAATCAGCGACCATTGGCAGCTTTTTAGCATTCATTTGCGCTGCTATTTGCTCAAGCACTTTAGCCCCTGAACACTGATGCGGTAGCGCCGTAATAACAATATCGCCATGCTCTTCAGTATACACCGCGCGCATTTTAATTGAGCCTCGGCCGGTTTTGTATATTTTATGAATATCGGCTTTTGGGGTAATTATTTCAGCGTCGGTTGGATAATCAGGTGCGTGCACAAGCTCAAGTAACTCATCAAGCTCGGTTTTAGGCTTATCAAGTAATAAACAACAGGCACTGGCTACTTCACGCACATTATGTGGTGGAATATCGGTTGCCATACCTACTGCAATACCCGTTACGCCATTTAACAAAATATGCGGTAAGCGCGCCGGTAACACTAATGGCTCGTCCATAGTGCCGTCAAAGTTTGGCGTCCAATCAACGGTGCCTTGCCCTAGCTCTTTAAGTAATACCTCAGAGAACTTTGATAAGCGTGCTTCGGTATAACGCATTGCTGCAAACGATTTAGGGTCATCTGCTGCCCCCCAGTTACCTTGCCCATCGACTAATGGGTAACGGTAAGAAAACGGCTGCGCCATTAATACCATAGCCTCGTAACAGGCACTGTCGCCATGCGGGTGGTATTTACCTAATACATCACCTACCGTACGAGCCGATTTTTTATATTTAGCAGCGGCCGATAAACCCAGCTCGCTCATAGCATAAATAATACGACGTTGAACCGGTTTTAAACCATCACCAACATGCGGTAATGCACGGTCCATAATTACGTACATAGAGTAATTTAAGTAGGCGTCTTCGGTAAAACGCCCCATTGTTTGTTGTTCAATTCCTTGCATTAGCAAGGTATCTGTATCACTCATTAAAGCTTACCTAGTTTTTCTTATAGCTTACGCGGTAGATCACGTTTGCGTAATCGTCGCTTATTAGCAGACTGCCGTCATTTAATTGTGCAAATGCAACTGGGCGTCCAAAGGTTGTTTCGTTATGCATAAAGCCGGTAATAAATGGCGTGTATTTAGTAATACGCCCTTGCTCTACATTGGCTACAGCCACTTTATAACCTGACTTTTTAGTACGATTCCACGAGCCATGTTCAGCAACAAATAGCTGCTCTTTGTAAGAGCCCGGGAACTGTTTACCGGTATAAAAATGAATGCCAAGTGGCGCAACGTGAGCTCCTAGCGCAAGCGCTGGCGGGCTGTAGTCGCTAATGTTTTTACCTTTACCAAACTCAGGATCTACAATGGCACCGGCGTGAACATAAGGAAAACCAAAATGCTCGTTTTCTTTACTTACGCGGTTAATTTCATCAGGTGGAATATCATCACCCATCATGTCGCGGCCGTTATCGCTAAACCATAATGCTTGCGTGCTTGGATGAAAGTCAAACCCCACTGAGTTGCGTACCCCTTGGGCTATTGTTTTAATTTGTTTGGTTTCTACATCAAGTGCAAAAATACGCCCGTAACGCTCATCTTCGGCGCATATATTACACGGAACACCAACCGGAATAATAAGCTCGCCAGTGGGTGCAAAGCGTAAAAACTTCCACCCGTGGTGACGATCCGATGGCAACGCGTTGTAAACCACGTCAAATTTAGGGTCTTTTAACTGCGTGTCTACGTTTTTAAAGCGAATAATACGGTGTACTTCACCTACGTATAAGTCGCCATCTTTAATTGCTAAACCAGAGGGCATGTTTAGCCCCTCAGCAATCACCATTTTTTTATCTGCTACGCCATCACTGTTATGATCGATTAACGCATACACATTTCCTGCTTTGCGCGAACCTGCGTAAACAATGCCTTTTTTTGATACTGCTATTTGGCGTGCATTTTCAACATCATCAGCAAATAAGCTTACCTCAAACCCTGGTGCTACGGTGAGTTTGTCTAGTATGTCTTTTGCCATTGCTGGGGCTGTTGTTAAGCCAAGCAATAATAAACTTCCTAGTATTTTATTCATTTGCCTCTCCAAGTGTTAAACACAAGCCTATTATACCTGTGCTTTATTACCGTGATCTTCTAGCCACTGGCGTCTGTCTGACGAGCGCTTTTTAGCAAGTAGCATATCCATCATTTCTAATGTTTGCTCTTCTTCATCTAGCGTAAGTTGCACTAAGCGGCGAGTATTTGGGTCCATTGTCGTTTCGCGCAGCTGCAGCGGGTTCATTTCGCCCAGCCCTTTAAATCGTTGCACGTTTACTTTACCGCGCTTTTTCTCTGCTTCTATGCGGGCCAAAATACCTGTTTTTTCATCTTCATCGAGGGCGTAATACACCTCTTTACCAATGTCGATTCTAAACAGCGGTGGCATAGCTACGTATACATGTCCTGTTTTAACCAGTTGCGGAAAATGACGCACAAACAAAGCACACAATAAGGTGGCAATGTGTAGTCCATCCGAGTCAGCATCGGCCAATATACAAATTTTATTATAACGCAGGCCGGTTAAATCAGTTGAGTCTGGGTCAATACCCAGTGCCACCGAAATATCATGCACCTCTTGCGAGGCTAATATTTGCCCTGATTCAACTTCCCACGTATTCAAAATTTTACCGCGCAGTGGCATTATTGCCTGAAACTCACGATCGCGCGCCTGCTTAGCCGAGCCACCTGCTGAGTCACCCTCTACCAAAAATAGTTCTGTACGGTCGTTATCGGCGGCACTACAGTCGGTTAGTTTACCGGGTAACGCTGGGCCTGAGGTGACGCGTTTACGCACTACTTTTTTAGCCGCTCGCAATCGGCGCTGTGCATTTGAAATACACAGTTCTGCAAGCAATTCTGCAGTATCAGTGTGCTCGTTTAACCATAAGCTAAATGAGTCTTTAACCACACCCGATACAAACGCTGCACATGAGCGAGAAGAAAGCTTTTCTTTAGTTTGACCAGCAAATTGTGGGTCTTGCATTTTTACCGATAACACATAGCTACAGCGCTCCCAAATATCATCTGGGGTAAGCTTTACGCCACGCGGTAATAAGTTTCTAAATTCACAAAATTCGCGCATTGCTTCAAGTAAGCCTTGGCGCAAACCATTTACGTGTGTACCACCTTGTGCGGTAGGAATAAGGTTTACATAGCTCTCCGCAATCGACTCGCCGCCTTCTGGTTGCCATACAACAGCCCAATCAGCCCCTTCAATCGAGCTTGAAAACTCGCCTACAAATGGGTCTTTTGGCAGTACTTCAAAGCCTTTAACAGCTTCAATTAAGTAATCCTTTAAACCTGTTTCGTAAAACCATTCTTGAGTTTCTTTAGTTTGCTTATTAACAAACTTAATGCGCAAGCCTGGGCATAAAACCGCTTTAGCTTTTAATAGGTGGTTTAATTTAGTAATTGAAAAGTTAGCTGAGTCAAAGTAACTCGCATCGGGCCAAAATCGAACGGTTGTACCGGTGTTGCGCTTACCAACAGTGCCAATGACATTTAAGTCTTCAACTTTATCACCGTTCTCAAAGGCCATTCTAAATTGTTGAGCGTCGCGCCTTACCGTTACTTCAACACGGTGCGATAACGCATTTACAACCGAAATACCTACCCCGTGTAAACCGCCCGAAAACTGATAGTTTTTGTTAGAGAATTTACCACCTGCATGCAGCTTGGTAAAAATCAGCTCCACCCCAGGAATACCTTCCTCAGGGTGAATATCTATAGGCATACCACGGCCATCGTCTATAACTTCAAGAGAGTTATCTTCGTGTAAGATCACATCAATTTTAGTGGCATGGCCCGCCATGGCTTCATCGACACTGTTATCGATAACCTCTTGGCCTAAATGGTTTGGACGTACCGTGTCGGTATACATACCAGGGCGGCGTTTTACCGGCTCTAATCCATTGAGAACCTCAATGGCTTCGGCGTTATAATTTTGCTGACTCATAATTTTTATCTTTATATGCGCTTAGGCTAATTTGTTTTAGGTAATTTAAGAAACTCTACAATACTATCAAAGGTGCGTTCAAAACCAACAAAGCTGTGATCGCCACCAAACTCAACTAACTGTTTGCATTGTGAAAAATAATTTACTGCGTGTTGATAATTTAACACTTCATCTCCCGTTTGCTGCAACAAATAGAGCAATTCGGGGGATGTTAATTTAGGCACATACAATGCTTTTAAAGCATCCATGTGGCTGGTATTTAACTCATAATGATAATCTTGGTACGGATTATAATTGTGGCCAATAAGCGGCGCTAATAAGTTAAACGGTGCTACTGCTGGGTTTATTAATGCTGCTCGCAGGTTATAACGCTGCGACAAATAGGTGGCATAAAATCCACCTAGTGAGCTCCCAAGTAACGCGGTATCTGGCGTTAATAAATGCTCAAGCTGTAAAATAGCTTGTAAGGGCTCGTGATTTAAACGCGGTACGCAATAGTCAACGTCATAGTTTGCCATAAGCTCGCCAAAGCGCACAGCTTTATATGATTTTTCAGAACTATTAAAGCCATGAATATAAATTACGCGTTTAACCATACAACATCCGTTTTAACTGTTAAAGCATTGTCCTGTGTAGTTAAATGCAACATTCGATAAGCGGGGCCGTGGTTTTCTTGCTGCCATTGCGGGCAATTTTTTGTAAATTGCACCGAACTGGCGGGCGTTGCATAAATACTCAGCTCTCTAAAAGTTTGCGTATAGTGATTATGCACATGACCGTGCAGCAACGCCGCTACATTAGCACTATTAACTAACACGTTTAATAATTGCGGGCCGTTTTCAAGCATGTGTTTATCAAGGTAGCCATTAATAGCAAGCGGGTTGTGATGACAAAACACCACATGCTGTGATTGCGAACTTGCTAAACAATCCGCGATTTCATTTAAGTGCTCACTAGACACCCACCCTGCAGGTGTAGGGCCTTTTGAGTTTATAAGTAGCAGCTCAAATCCTTGTGCGATAATGCGTTTAGCTGACACTATTTCCCCACCACTGATGCGATTAAGCATGGCAATCTCATCATGATTGCCTGGTACCCAAAATACTGGGCAGGTCAAATCAGCGTTATTAATAAGCTCAGCAAATAATAAATAAGAGTCAAAACTATGATCTTGTGTTAAATCACCACCAAATATAACCGCATCTAATGACTGCGAGGCCATGTGCGCTAATGCTTGTGCAAAATGTGCGGCGGTGTTTACGTTAAAGTACTCTGCGTTAGGGTCGGCAAATAAATGGCTATCGGTTATATGCGCAACACGCAGCGATGAGCGATTAAAGTGATAATGTTCATCAAACCAAGCCATTGTTTATATCCCAGTTTAGTACTGCTCGGCCATGCTCTACACAGGCTACTAACCAGTCATATAAAAATGCATTAAGTTGATACTTTTCATCTTTTTGGTGCATTTTAGGATTTGGATAACCATAAGATGGCTTTATCCGTTGATGGTAATCGTGGTGAATAATTTCAGCCACTTTTGCATCTTGATAAAGCCTGACTGTTAAATACAAAGGAGAAACGCCTTTAACCATCCCTGTTAGCTGTTTGATAGAAATATCCAGTGTGTACTTAGCACTATCGTCAATGATAATGGCAAATTCACTATGACCTAATTTAACTTTACGCACACTATTAGCGCTGCGCTCTTTAGGTAATAGTTTTGAAAGACGTACGTAATTATGCTCGCAAAGCGTCATGTACTTTGGGAGGCTCTGAATATATCGTTGGGTTGCTAAAAGTGCTGTCAAAGTACCGCCGTATTAAAAAGTTAAAATTATGTCCACTTACTGCTTATTTTTTCACGATTTAACGCCAACCACTGTAAACAGATTACCGTTGCCGCGTTATCTATTTCACCGTTATTGAGGCGCGAAAGCGCATCATCAAGGCTTAAAATATGGGTTTTAATGTCTTCACCTTCGCTTTCAAGGCCATATACACCACTTTGTACTTGGCTTAAATCTGCTCGCGCTAGGTATAAATGTAAGCGCTCAGTGGTACCGCCCGGACTTGAAAGGTAAGAGAGCATAAATTCAAGATCAGTAAGCTCAAGCCCAGCCTCTTCATAGGCTTCTTTTTTTACCACCCCTTCGTAATCGGTACTGCCATCAGTCATACCGGCAATACATTCTAGCAGCCAGGGCGAGTGTTTGCTGTTAATAGCGCCAATACGTATTTGCTCTATTAATAGTACACTTTGCGTAGTTACATCATAAGGTAGAACAGCGATTGCATCGCCCCGCTCTAGTATTTCGCGCTTTATAAGTTGCGATGTACCACCATTAAACAGACTATGCTCAAACTCATACATATCCACCTTAAAAAAGCCATTATACAGACTTTTAACTGCTTTTAAGCTCACATCTTTATGTGTAAATTGAACCAAGCTTTTATCTGCCATATTATACATCCCGCTTATTTAAACGATTAAAGTTTGTTAATATATTCTGTTACATTTGAACATACAGTTTTACTAATTTCTTTTTTAGTTATTAAGCAAAACACGTTACCATGCTTTTAGTACAAAATTTGTCTAAGGACTGAACCTAACATGAAAAAGAACATCCTTGCAGCGCTCGTTAGTTTGTCGTGCGCATTAGGCACAACCACAGCAAGTGCTGAAGATTTAATGCAAGTTTTTGAAATTGCTACTGCTAACGATCCCACTGTTTTAAAAGCAAAAGCCCAAGCAGATGCGCAATCTTACGAGAGCGATTTAGCAATGAGTGCATTACTGCCGCAAATTGGCGTAAGCATGGGCTATGAAAAAAGCGATTCTACCTCTTTTCAGAGCGTTGGTGATTTAGCTGACCAAGTTAAAATAAACAGCGATACCGACCAATTCACGCGTGGTGTTAGTTTAAGCCAAACCTTATTCGACTTAGGCGCATGGAATACACTTGATATTGCCGAAAAACAAGCGCTGCAAGCCAATGCGCAATACGATAACGCAAAACAAAACTTAATTGTGCGCGTTGCTGAAGGCTATTTTAACGTATTAAGCGCCATTGATAACCTTGAATTTGTGCAAGCCGAAAAGCGTGCCATTGAACGCCAGTTAGAGCAAACAAAACAGCGCTACGCAGTTGGTCTTACAGCGATTACAGATGTTCACGAAGCGCAAGCACAATACGATAACTCAGTAGCACAAGAAATTATTGCCAGTAATGCCGTTGAAACCGCACGCGAGCAACTGCGTGAAATAACCGGTAAATACCACGCAAAACTTGATTTTTTAAACACCGAAACATTTTCAACAGTAAAACCGGTTAAAAAATCGACTGACTTTGTAAAAGTAGCTGAGAACAATAATATCAGCTTACAAGTGGCTAAAGTCACGGTTGATATTGCTAAGGATCAGATCACGCTTGCTAAAGCTGGCCACTACCCAAAGCTAACACTTGATGCCAGCTACGGTGATTCTTTAACTGACCAAAATATAAATGGTTTAAGCTTTAACGACCAACCACGTGCCGACTCAACATCGGTTGCCGTTAATTTAAGTGTTCCTCTGTACACAGGCGGCGCAACCGTAGCTGCAACTAAACAAGCCCGTGCGTTTTATGTTTCAGCCAGCCAAGATTACGAAACAAATTACCGCGCCGTAACGCGTACCGTTATTACCTCATACAACCAGGTTGTATCAGACATCGCGACTTACAAAGCTCTAGAGCAAGCTGTGGTATCAGCGCAAAGTGCGCTTAAAGCAACAGAAGCTGGCTTTGAAGTAGGCACGCGTACTATTGTTGATGTGCTTGTAAGCACGCAAAACCTGTACGATGCAAAACGTAACCTAGCTGATGTACGCTATCGTTACGTGTTATCTACGCTTCGCTTAAAGCAAGCTGCAGGTACACTAACAAGTGCCGATTTACTGGGTATTAACCAAGGCTTAAAAAAAGCCTAATAAGTTAAAAAGTAGCGTTTAAAGCCAGCCATTGCTGGCTTTTTGTATTTTATAACACTAAGCGTTAAACTAGCGTTTTTATTTTAGAGAGTATTTTGTGGTCACCTCATCTCCTTTTAAAGCCTCGTTTTTAGGCCCTCGTTATTGGCTAACGTGGATTGGCGTTTTCTTTTTGTATTTGATTTCGTGGTTGCCACAAAAAATTCAGCTTAGCTTAGGTAAGTTATTGGGGCGCTTAGTACATAAATTTATGAAACGTCGTCGCCATATTGCCGAGGTTAATATAAAGCTGTGTTTTCCTGATATGAGCGAAGCCGAGCAACAACAGCTTGTGCTAAAAAACATGGAAAATACCGGTATTGCCATGGTTGAAACTGGCATGGCCTGGTGGTGGCCGCAGTGGCGCGTTAAAAAAGCGTATGGCTCTATCAAAGGATTAGAGCACTTTGAGCGCGTGCAGGCTCAGGGTAAAGGCGTATTGCTATTGGTGCCGCATATTTTGCATTTAGAAATGGCGAGTCGTGTTATGGGCACCAAATGCCAAGGGCTGGGGTTTTACCGCCCACATAACAATGCACTCATGGAATACTTTACAACTAATGGCCGCCTTCGTTCTAACGAGTATTTAATTGGACGAAAGGACGTAAAAGGCTTGTTAAAGTCACTAAAAAATAAAAAGGTGTGTTATTACCTACCCGACCAAGACTACGGCCGTAACCGCTGTGAATTTGTGCCTTTTTACGCAGTGCCAGATACAGCCACAACCACAGGTACATTACTTTTTGCAGCAAGTAAACACTGCGAAACCATGAGCCTAATTAGTCGTCGTGATGAGCACGGTAAATACCATTTAGAAATAGTACCTGAGCTTGAGAACTTCCCAAGCGGCGATGATAAAGCAGATGTAACACGTGTAAATCAGCGCGTTGAGCAATCAATTAACGCAGCGCCTGAGCAATACATGTGGCTGCACCGCCGTTTTAAAACACGCCCTGATAAAAATACCCCTTCTTTTTATAAAAAGTAGTGGTATAAATAAATAATGATAATAAATGAGCATGAGTTATGTGGTTTTGGGTTAAGCATTTAATACTAGCAGTTGCATTAATCTTACTAGCTACCTATGTGTTAGTTGGTACGGGTCCATTGTTTGACATAAAAGAGAGTAAAAACGCAGCTGCCGAGGGGCTTTCTCGCTTTTATTCGTCTATCCGTAACCAAGTTAAATCCGATAGGGAGCGCGATAAGTTTGTATTACAACTTAAAAAGCCCGAGCAAACACTTGATCGTGTTTTAGCAGAGCGCGGCAGAGCCGTTGACCCGATGCCTGCTAGCTGGACAGGAACAAGTGCACCAAGACGCTTTGAAAACGGCTCAACGTTAAAAGACGTACTTAACCAATACGCTAAAAGCGAAGGTATTCAATTATATTGGTATTTGAGTAAAGACTACGTTGTAAAAGATCATTTTAGGGTTGATAGCAGTTTTACCTCAGCGCTTTATCAAGTTGGCCGCGCAATTAATGATGACTTTGAATACGAAGTGTATACCTACCTTTGCCACAAACAGCGCGCAGCGGTGATCACTGAGCTGCCCTCTGAATTTGTGCGCAGCAATTGTCTAAAGCTTAATACTTAGCAGCGTAAATAAACCAACCCCATACATAATAAAAACCCAAGCCTGTGCTTGGGTTTTTAGTGTTTATGTTTCGAGGGCGTGTTGAACTTTGATGGTTGAATTTTCAGCAGCATGTTTGGTTTTTAGGCAAGACAGAGCCTATGAAGTGTGGTTATTCCACATAAATAGGCGATAACGCAGCATAAATGCCAAACATGCGCTGCCCTTCGGGTTCTGCCTAGGGGCGATAAACTCTTTGTTGCCTACATGGATGTAGGTAAGGGGCGTGAGCAGGACGCGGAAGCCTTGCTCGGTTTTTACTTATTCTTACAGGGATGTAAGTCATTAGAATAACGCAGGAGCAGTTATCGAGCCCACTAGGTTACAAACCTCGCGCCGCGATTTAATCGTCCCTAGATTGAACAAATTTCAATCCGCAAAGATCAACACGCCCTAGTTCAAATATTGTATTCCAGCATGTTGTTACACTTTCTATATCGGTTTGATACTCCTTACGCGACACCAAACGACCTTGCTGATTTAGGCTTAAAACGTGGTAACGTGAGCGATAATCAATATACGCCTGAATTAACTGCTGCTTTTGGGTTTTAGTGATACAACCAATTGCGGCAGCGTCTGTAAGTATTCTTACATTATCGGAAAACACCGTTAGCTGGCTAAACTGATTTGCGTTTTTGAGCACTAGGTATTGAGTTATAAATTCAATGTCGGTCATGGCACCTACATCTTGTTTTAAATCAAATTGCTCAGAGTTTCCCTTAGCTAAGTGCGTGCGCATTTTTTCGCGCATTTTAAGCACATCCTGTTTGAGTGTATCTACATCCCGTGGGGCACATAATATCTCTTTACGAATTTGTGCAAAGCGCGCTCTTAGCTCATCTTGGCCTAATATAACGCGGGCGCGCACAAGCGCTTGGTGCTCCCAAGTCCATGCTTGGGTTTGCTGATAATGATTAAAGCTCTCTAAGTTAATAGCCAATAAACCAGAGGCGCCTTCAGGGCGCAGGCGTGTATCAAGCTCATACAATATGCCCGAGGCGGTACGGGTATTAAATAAATGCATTAAGCGCTGTGCAAGTTTTAAATAAAACTGTCGTGAGGTAATCGATTTATCGCCATTGGTACTGCTATTACCGTCGTGATTATGCACAAACACAAGGTCTAGGTCGGAGTCGTAGCCTACTTCAAAGCCGCCCGTTTTACCGTACGCAATAACGGCAAAGCCTTTGTGTTCATCATCTGTATTTGGTGGCATGCCAAAGCGCTTAACCGTGTTATACCACGCTATATTAACTGCTTGGTCTACCACAGCCTCGGCAAGAGCCGTTAAGTGATCGCTTACTTTCATAACATCAATCACACCGGTTGCATCGGCAGCCGCGATACGTAATTGATGTGTTTGCTTAAACTGCCTAAGCGCTTCCATTTGTAGCTCTAGGTCGTCGTGTTCTATACGTAAAAAATATTGCCGTATTTCATCTTTATAGGCGCTCAACGGCGTAGGTTTGTAAAGCGCAGCAGGGTCTATTAGCTCATCAAGCAAAATAGGATAACGAGAAATATGCTCCCCTATCCATTTACTATGGCAACATAATAAAACAAGCTGCTTTAGCGCACCTTGGTTTTCGTAAAGCAATTCAAGGTAAGCAGTACGCGATACAATTTTATTTAAAATTTGGCATACCAAGGTAAATGTTTCACCACTGGCATTAAAGTCACTGAGCTGTTTGAGCAATAAAGGCATTAGCTTGTCGAGAATATCTCGCCCACGATTACCTATATTTACCTTACTCAAACGTTGTTTAAAATCATGAAGTGGTACTTGCCATTGCTCTTTTATATCGTTTAAAAAGCTAACATCACCATGATCCCAAGCACTTATAAACGCACCTTCGCAGGTATCAAGAGGAACAGTTTCCTCCCCTATCACCAATAAAAATTCATCGTGAATTTTAGCCATGACCTGCTCAATGTCGCTCATGGTATGGTTAAAGCTTTCAGACTCGAGTAAGTAATTTAAGCGCTCTTGATTAAGCTCATCATCGGGCAGAGTTTGTGTTTGTTGATCGTCAAACATTTGCAAGTATTGCTCTACTTTACGCAAGTGTAAGTAGTTGCGCTTTAGCTCATTCGCTTCTTGCTCATCCATCGCTTGGTTTAACGTTAACTGCTCTAAGGCGTACAGTAACGATTGGGTTTGTAAGTTAGCCTCTCGCCCACCACGGACCATTTGCAAAGCTTGTACAATAAATTCAACCTCGCGAATGCCACCAGCACCTAGTTTTATATTGTTGGTCAGGCGTTTTCGGCGAACCTCTTGGGCTATCATAAGCTTCATTTTTCTGAGCGATTCAATCACCGAAAAATCAATATATCGACGATAAACAAAGGGCTTTAAAAGCTGTATAAATTCATCCCAATATTGATTGGGTGTGCCAATTAGCCGCCCTTTTAGCATGGCGTAACGTTCCCAATCGCGCCCTTGCTCTTGGTAGTAATCTTCTATGGCGTGAAAGCTCATCACTAAAGGCCCACTTTCACCAAATGGGCGCAAGCGCATATCAACCCTAAATACTTGGCCATCACCGGTTACTTGATTAAGTGCATTAATCAGTTTTTGTGCTACTTTGGTGTAAAACACTTGGGCTTCAATACGTTTACGCCCACCTTGGGTCGGTACATTGCGCGGATAAGCAAAAATCAAATCTATATCTGATGAATAATTAAGCTCGTGGCCGCCCAATTTACCCATGCCTAAAACCATTAAAGGCAAAGAGTTACCTTGCTCATCTGATGGCTCCCCTGCTGTTTTTGCCGTTTGCGCATGGGCCCATCTATTTGCGCTATTAATTAGCATATCAGCTAATAGGCTTATGTATTTTATACTGTCACTGATTGGGTTATCGCAACACAAATCGAGGTACGCTACTTTTAACCAGTATTTTTCTCGGTACTGTCTTAAAATCTTATTGCACTGGTTTTCATCTACCTGCTGCAAGTCAAGGCCGTCGAATGGCGCGGGCACGTCTCGGCTAAATTGCTCATCGGGGTTTATTAACCAGTCTTTTAATTGAGGTTGCGACTCTAAACTACGAAAAGCAAAGTCGCTCAAAGCACATAATTTTACAACTTCTTCTTGTATAGGTTGCTGCGGATACAGCTGTGCAAAGCGTGTTGAGCCAAGTTTTTGTAATTGAATAGGAAGTTGCATTTTGTTACTCATCAATCCTCTCTTTTATATATGCGCTAACCATACTAGAATAACTAAAACCAAGAAAGGTTATCTCTACTTAGGATCAGCATGTCATATTTATCATTATCTAACACTAGTTTAGTTGCGATTGCCATTAGTTTTGCGGTTATATGCATTACTATTTTTAGTCTTAGAATTGTCGCTCAAATAAAAGCAAAACAGGCACTTAAAGACGAACTAGCGCAGCATGATAATTTTGCAATGGGGATTAGTTTCGCCTCAGAAATTACCGTGGTTATTGCAACTATGGCGTTTTTATTTGATGAAATAAGTATGAGTACGGCACAACATAATCCATTAAAAGTGGTTATTTTAATTGTTCTATTATTTACATTTATAAAAGCCGGACATTTAATTCATAGAAAGTGGATATTACATAGATTTAATGAAGAAGCTGCTATATTAAAGCAAAATGTATGCGCTGCATTGGTTGATTCTGGTATGTTATTAGCCAATTGTATTATTGCACTTGGCTTGTATACCTGGACTCATGCACAAGGGTTTAGTAACTTACTTATTGCTTTTGTTAGCTTTTTTACGCTACAAGGGATGTTTGCGCTAGATAGCAAAATCCGTGAATACCGCTTCGCTAAAGCAAACCAAGGTGCCTCACTGCAAAGTAACTTTAACCTTGAAAACACCTCTATTGGCATTAGATATGCAGGAAAATCAATAGGTTTAGCCCTAGCCGTGTATGCTGGATTATCTAGTGCGGCCTTTCAAAATGGAAAAATGGTCGAAAATATATTTACACTGGTAATGCATTGCGGTGTAATGTGGGTGTTATTATATTGTTTAAGTTTTGTAATAAAAGCTATTTCATTACCCAATATTGATGCCGCTTTAGAGGTCGACCATCAGGACAATATAGGCATAGCATGCATTGAGTTTGCTGTTTTTTGTGCTATAGGCTATTTACTTATTAGCATGTTTTCACTTTAACGCCACGCTATTAAATAAGTCGCCAAGCGCCCCGTATTTAGTTAACTGGCATAACACATTTGCATAAAGCAACGGGGCCCTATGTCATTTGAAGTAACTAATTATTTGTTAATTGATATAGATAACGAATTTAGTCGTACATTTGCCGAGTATTATTTTAAGCACGCGGCACCCAATACACCCAGCACCTTAATAGTTGCAGGCAGTAACACCCGTAAGCTGGTAAAAATGATGTTTGACGAACTCATTAAAGACTATTGCTATTGCGACCTAGAAAACGAAATTAGCGTATCTGAACTGGCCACTTACCTACACGAGCACCACGATATTCAGGGCGTGTTATTTAATAACACCGACTATCTACTTGCCGACGACAAACAACGTTTTATATATAACTCTCTGCATGAAAAACGCTACGTAGTTAGCTTTGACGACAACGGCTATACATTTAATCGTATTACTGACGAAGGCTTTAAAAATCACTTATCGTGCGATACCGATATTGCCGAAACACCTAAAGATTTAATCGCACTTGCCAAGGCACTTAAACAAAAATAAATAATTGCGTACAGCGCCCCGCTTACTTACCATAGCGCTATACACCTTTACGCTATAAAATAAGTGACCCCCATGCGAGTACCTCATATTTATCAGGCATCGAGTATTGCCTTAAACACCCCGGTTTCTTTAAACGACGATGCAGCGGGCCATATTGGCCGCGTATTGCGCATGAAAGTAGGCGAACATGTGTCTATTTTTAATGGCGAAGGCGGTGAATACTTCAGTGAAATTATTGAGGTAACTAAGAAAACAGTTGTTGTTATGCCACAACGTTTTGATGAGCATGATGTCGAGTCGCCGCTTAAAATTCATTTAGGGCAATGCGTATCACGTGGCGACAAAATGGACTTTACCATCCAAAAATCTGTTGAGCTTGGTATTAGCGAAATCACCCCTATTTTTAGTCAGCGCTGTGGCGTTAAACTCAGTGGCGACCGGTTAGAAAAAAAACACCAACAATGGCAAAAAATTGCAATTTCAGCCGCCGAACAATCGGGGCGTAACTTTGTGCCAGTTGTTCACACACCGGTTGATTTAAAGCAATGGCTTGAACAACAAACAGACGCCATTAAGCTCACTTTGCACCCTCGTGCCGAGCACAGCATTAAAACAATAACCGTTCCAAGCGCCGGTGTACGCTTTTTAGTAGGTCCTGAAGGCGGCTTTACCGATGAAGAAATGCTGCAAACTAAAGATCAGCACTTTGTTGATATTCGCTTAGGGCCGCGCGTTTTACGAACAGAAACGGCCGCTTTAACGGTCTTAAGTGCATTACAATTGCAATTTGGCGATTTAGCTAATTGAAATAGCTCAATGGCACCCTCATATTAAAACTATTAGCACTCTAGTAGTCATTATAATTAGATTAAGGCACAGCGCATGGCGATAAAGTTAGGTATTATTTCTGATCCTATTAGTGGATTTAACATCAAAAAAGACACCGGTTTTGCAATGATGATGCAAGCGCAAAAACGTGGCTACGAAATTTACTACATGGAGATGGATGACTTATCGCTTCGCCAAGGTAAATCGTATGCAACCGCAGCAAAAGCGCAGGTATTTAACAACACCGAAAAGTGGTACGAACTTGAAGAAAAAACCACAATTGCGCTTGCCGACCTAGACGTTATTTTAATGCGAAAAGATCCACCGTTCGATACGGAGTACATCTACGCAACTTATATCTTAGAGCGTGCAGAGCAAGAAGGTACGTTAATTATTAATAAACCACAAAGCCTGCGCGATGCTAACGAAAAGCTATATACAGCGTGGTTTAGCGAGCATACGCCAGATACGCTAGTAACACGCAGCCAAGCTCAAATACGCGCGTTTTTAGCTGAGCATAAAGACATTATTTTAAAACCACTTGATGGCATGGGCGGCGCATCTATTTTTCGTATTAAAGAAGATGATGCAAACATTGGCGTTATTTGCGAAACCTTAACGGAGCATGGTAGTCGCTTTGCCATGGTGCAAAATTACATTCCAGAGATCAAACAAGGCGATAAACGCGTATTGGTTGTTGATGGTGAAGTGATTCCGTATTGTTTAGCGCGTATTCCACAAAATGGTGAAACCCGCGGTAACTTAGCTGCAGGTGGCCGTGGTGAAGCCCGCCCCCTTAGCGAGTCAGACCTTAAAATAGCTCAAGCAGTTGCCCCTACGCTTAAAGAAAAAGGGTTAGTGTTTGTAGGGTTAGATATTATTGGCGACAAGCTCACCGAAATTAACGTAACAGCACCAACCTGCGTACGTGAAATTGAAGCCGCTTACGATATATCTATTACCGGTATTTTGTTTGACGCAATTGAGCGTAAGCTCGCTAAATAAACACCATTTAAAAGTCCATTAATTTAAGTATTTCATACAATTAATGGACTTTTTATACGCTACGTATATATCTATGCCATACTCAAAGTTCAATAAGTATTCATAAACTAAAAGGGTGAAATCTATGCAATCATTAGAAAATCATTTTTTAATCGCTATGCCGTCGATGCAAGACCCTTTTTTTAAACGTGCCGTTACCTATATTTGTGAGCACAATGAAGATGGGGCTATGGGATTGGTGATCAACCAGCCTATTGATGTGACCGTTGGTGAGCTTTTAGATAAAATAGAAATAGACAACGACAAAACCCAACAAGCCGCGCAAGTCTCTGTGTTTGCAGGTGGTCCGGTTAAAACCGACCGAGGTTTTGTACTTCATTCACCTCAGCCAGGCTACTCTGCAAGCCAAAAGCTTAGCAGTGATATAATGATCACCACATCAAAAGACGTACTTGCCAACCTGACCACCGCCCACGCACCTGAGCAATTTATTATTACGCTTGGTTACTCGGGCTGGGAGCAAGGACAACTTGAGAAAGAGCTTTTAGATAACAGTTGGTTGATCATTAAAGCCGATCCGAAGATCATTTTTGATACGCCGGTAGAAAAACGCTGGGAAAAAGCAGTTTCGATGCTAGGCTTTGATGTTAGCCAACTTTGCAGCGAAGCTGGACACGCTTAAAGAACGATAATGACGAAAAAAAACCTTAAGCCGCAAGGCCAGCGCACCGTAATGGGCTTTGACTTTGGCACCAAAAGCATTGGTATTGCCATAGGACAAGAACTAACAGGCAGTGCGTCTAGCTTAAAAGCGGTAAAAGCCCAAGATGGTATTCCTAATTGGGATCATATTGCGGTTCAAGTTAAAGAGTGGCAACCCGACTTAATGGTCGTCGGGTTACCCCTTAATATGGATGGTACTTCGCAAGAGGTAACCTTTAAGGCTAAAAAGTTTGCTAACCGCTTGCACAATCATTACGGCATACCGGTGCAAACACAAGATGAGCGACTCACAACCGCCGATGCAAAAGCGCGTTTATTTGAGCACGGTGGCTATAAAAATTTAGGGAAAGGAAATGTCGATAATATGTCGGCAGTGATTATTTTAGAGAGTTTTTTTGAAGCCAGTTATGGTGAATAAGTAATGCCAACTCCTTTAATTACGTAATCTATTTTAAAGGTCGAAAAGCACCGCAGTGGTATAAAACGTTATAAGTAATTTTATCCATAAAAAAAGCGCCCAGCGGCGCTTTTTTTATGGATAAAATGCAGTGTTAATTGCTGTTTTTATCATCTAGTCCATCAATAGTTACACCTTGTAAAAATCCTGCACCTTGTTGCTCATTATTGCGCAGCTTAATCATTAAGCGTAAATCGTTTGGCGAATCAGCATGATGTAGTGCATCGGCGTAATTAATACGCTGCTGTTTGTATAGCTCAAATAAGGCTTGGTCAAAGGTTTGCATACCCATTTCTTTAGACTTAGACATGGCCTCTTTTATGCCACCAATATCCCCATTTTTAATTAGCTCAGCCACCATGGGTGAGTTTAATAATATTTCAATCGCGGCTACACGCCCTTCCCCATCAGAAGTGGGAATAAGTTGCTGGGCAACAATGGCGCGTAAATTTAGCGCTAAGTCGTACTTAAGCTTGTCGTGTTTTTCTTTAGGCACTAAGTGCATAATACGGTCAATGGCTTGGTTGGCATTATTAGCATGCAATGTAGCCACACATAAGTGACCCGTTTCGGCAAAGCTCAGAGCGTATTCCATGGTTTCTTGCGAGCGTATTTCACCAATTAAAATAACATCGGGAGCTTGGCGTAAAGAGCTTTTAAGTGCCGACTCAAAGCTGTCGGTATCAAGCCCTACTTCGCGCTGAGTAATAATACTTTTACGGTGCTCGTGTACAAACTCAATCGGATCTTCAATGGTGAGTATATGGCCACGCTGATGACGATTTCTGTAGCCAATTAAGGCAGCCAGTGAAGTTGATTTACCCGTGCCAGTACCACCAACAAACAGCACTAACCCGCGTTTTGACATAATCACATCGGTAAGTGTAGAGGGCAGCCCTAAATCACTTATATCAGGTATTTGCGTTACAATGCGGCGAATAACCATACCCGCTTTATCGCGCTGCCAAAAAGCCGATATACGAAAACGCCCTTCGTCTGTGGCTATCGCAAAGTTACACTCTTTAGTGGTATGAAACTCGTTTTTTTGTTTATCGCTCATCGCTGACTCTACAAGCGCAAGCGATTGCTCATCACTTAACTTATCGTCGCTAAGAGCGATAAGCTCACCATTAATTTTTGCACTGACTGGTAATTGGCTAGAGACAAATAAATCCGAGCCTTTTTTATCAATCATTATGTGTAAAAAGTGATTTAAAGATAAATTCATAATATGTCCTTAGCCACCAAACTGGGTTTTATCTTGGGCTTTTTCTTTTGCGGCTGCGGTTGTCACAATGCCGTGATTAACTAAATTATTTAAACATTGATCCATGGTTTGCATACCGTGTGATGCACCCGTTTGAATAGATGAATACATTTGTGCAATTTTATCTTCACGAATTAAGTTACGAATCGCCGGTACACCAATCATAATTTCGTGCGCGGCCACGCGTCCACCGCCAATTTTTTTAAGCAGTGTTTGCGAAATAACGGCGCGCAGTGATTCAGAAAGCATTGAGCGCACCATATCTTTTTCTTCACCTGGGAATACATCAATAATACGGTCAATCGTTTTTGGTGCCGAGGTGGTATGTAGCGTACCAAACACTAAGTGGCCGGTTTCTGCGGCGGTCATCGCAAGGCGAATGGTTTCTAAGTCACGTAGCTCACCAACGAGTATTACATCCGGGTCTTCACGCAGCGCGCTGCGCAGTGCATTAGAGAAGCTGTGCGTATCTCGGTGTACTTCACGTTGGTTAATAAGACTGAGTTTATTATCGTGTACAAATTCGATAGGATCTTCAATGGTGAGGATATGGTGATGTTTTGTTTGATTTATATAATCGACCATAGCCGCAAGCGTTGTTGATTTACCCGAACCAGTTGGGCCGGTAACCAATACTAAACCACGCGGGTTATCTGATATTGTTTTAAAAATATCTGGCGCACCTAAATCCTCAAGCGTCAGTACATCGCTAGGGATGGTACGAAACACCGCTGCAGGGCCGCGGTTTGAGTTAAATGCGTTAACACGAAATCGAGCAAGGTTAGGCACTTCAAACGAAAAATCCACTTCTAGATTTTGTTCGTAGTCCTTGCGCTGATTATCGTTCATAATGTCGTAAACAAGGCTGTTTACATCTTTGTGTGCAAGTGCAGGTATATTAATGCGGCGAACATCACCATCTACGCGTATCATAGGTGAAACACCTGACGATAAGTGTAAATCAGATGCTTTGTGTTGCACACTAAACGCTAATAATTCGGTAATATCCATTTATGACTCCACAACTAACTGATAAATATATGGTTACAATAGCAGAACGACTCACATCCGCCTACGCTAGAATTGCCAGCGCGGCTAAAAATGCTAAACGTAGTAGCGATGCTATTACGCTGCTAGCAGTATCAAAAACAAAACCAAGCGACGATATTATTGCTGCCTACGAGCATGGCCAGCGCCAATTTGGTGAGTCTTATGTTCAAGAGGCTGTAGATAAAATAGCTCAACTACACACATTTAGCGACATCATTTGGCATTTCATTGGCCCTATTCAATCAAATAAAAGCGCCCTTGTTGCTGCACATTTTGATTGGGTACAAAGCGTAGATAGAATAAAAATAGCTAAGCGTTTAAACAGTCAACGTCCAGAAAACCTAGCCCCTTTAAATGTGCTTATTCAAGTAAATATAAGCGCCGAGGAGGCAAAGTCGGGCTGTAGCGTAGAGCAAATCCCCGAACTAGCTGAGTTTATTGACCAATGTGAGCAACTCACTTTGCGTGGTTTAATGGCTATTCCGGCTAAAAGCGACGATCCGAGTGAGCAAAGTCAATCTTTTGAGCAATTACAAACTTGCTTTGATAAACTAAAGGCCCAATATCCTCATATAGATACGTTGTCGATGGGGATGAGCAATGATGTTGAAGCCGCCATTAGCGCAGGTTCAACCATGGTGAGGATCGGCACAGATATTTTTGGAACTCGAACTTAAAAGGTGATAACAGACATATGTCAGATAAAACAATCGCATTTATAGGCACAGGTAACATGAGCTACGCCATTATTGGTGGCATGGTAAAAAACGGTTTTAATGCAAACAACATCATTGCTACAAACCGCAACCAAGAAAAGCTTGCCAAGGTAGCAGACGATTTCAAGGTGAAAACCACCAGCGACAATAACGAAGCCTTACGCGATGCTGATGTCATTGTATTGTCTGTTAAACCACAAATGATGGGCGATTTATGTAAATCGTTTCAAGAATCGGGTATCGACTTTAGTGATAAACTGTTTATTTCGGTAGCGGCTGGCTTAACCGTTAAGCGTTTACGCGAAATGCTTGGCCAAAACGTTAAAATGGTACGTTGTATGCCAAACACGCCATCGCTACTAGGGCGTGGTGTATCGGGTTTATTTGGCGCAGATGAAACAGCCGAAGAGCACGACTTTGTACAACAAGTGTTTGAGTGCACAGGTATTGTTGTTTGGGTAGAGCAAGAGTCGCAAATTAACGATGTCATTGCTGTGACAGGCTCATCGCCCGCTTACTTTTTCTTATTTATGGAAGCCATTGAAGAAAAAGCGAAAGCACTTGGCTTTAACGATGAAGATGCGCGCCGCTTAGTACAGCAAACTGCGCTAGGTGCAGCCGAAATGGCATTGAGCCAACCAGAGATAAGCATTTCGCAATTACGCGCTAATGTAACCTCTAAAGGCGGCACCACCCATGCTGCGGTTGAGCATTTAAAAGGCGAAGGCCTAGTGCAAACAGTTAGCGATGCAATGGATGCGTGTATTGCGCGTGCAATGCAAATGGAAAAAGAACTTTAAAATTACTTTTTATTGAAGGTTACACTATGAATGCCATGCAATTTTTGATCAGTACCCTGTTTGATTTGTTTTTAATGGTGGTACTACTGCGTTTTTGGCTACAGTGGGCAAAAGCCGACTTTTACAACCCAATGAGCCAATTTGTGGTTAAAGCAACCTCGTTTGCAGTTAACCCGTTACGTAAAATTATACCCGGGTTAGGTGGGCTTGATTTAGCCTCTCTATTGCTGGCATTTATTGTAGCCGTTGCCAAAATAAGTACTTTAATGTTGGTGATATACGGCGCATGGGCTGCGCAACCTGTGTTTATACAAGCACTTATTACCGTACTTAAAGAAGGCTTAAACCTTGTATTTTGGGTATTGATTATTCGCGCTATTTTAAGCTGGGTAAGTCAAGGTTATAACCCAATAGAAGCGGTTTTCCATCAGCTTACTGAGCCAATGCTCAAGCCACTTCGTAAAATTATTCCACCAATGGGTGGCTTAGATTTATCGGTGCTTGTACTAATTATTGGTATTCAGTTTTTACAAATGCTGCTAATGGACTTTTTAGCCTAAATTTTTTGTTATAAGCAAAAGAGGCCCTTTGGCCTCTTTTTTATATAGGACATCATAATGAACCGTTTAATTAAGTTTTGCTTTATTAGTTTTTTAGCCTTTGCTTTTAATGCCCACAGTGAAGACATGCAAGGCGCACAGTACAAAGAGCTGGGCCCTTGGCAAGTGCATTACATTGCTTTTCCATCTACCTTTATTCAGCCGCAAATAGCTAAAACATATGGCCTTGAGCGTAGTGGTTATAAAGGCATTGTTAATATTTCAGTTCTGAAAAACAATAGCGATAAAACCGCGCAAACCGCTCAGCTCAGCGGCACCGCAAAAAACCTACTCGGCAATAAGCAAGCCCTTACTTTTAAAGAAGTAAAAGAAGGTGAATCAATTTATTACCTTGCGCAAGTAGACTACACCAACGAAGAGATTTTACGTTTTGAGATAAACATCCAGCAAGGTAGTCAGTCTCAAAAACTCACGTTTCAGCAAAAATTTTACGTAGATTAAAAACATGACCAAAACATTAGTGCTTGCCACAGGCAACCCTGGCAAAGTTAACGAGCTGGCCAATATGCTTAGCCCGCTTAATATAAATGTGCTTCCGCAAAGCGATTTTAACGTAGACGAAGTGGCCGAAACCGGCACCACCTTTGTAGAGAACGCGATAATTAAAGCCCGCCATGCTGCTAAAATTACCGGCATGCCAGCCATTGCAGATGACTCAGGCTTAGAGGTAGATGGCTTAAATGGTGCGCCGGGTGTTTACTCAGCTCGTTTTGCCGGTGAAAGCGCCAGCGATCAAGACAACATAGATAAACTACTTAACGAATTAGCCGATAACCCAAATCGTAAAGCCCGCTTTTGGTGTGTGCTGGTATTAATGCGCCACGCCGACGACCCTACCCCACTTATTTGCAGCGCAAGCTGGGAAGGCGAAATTACACAAACCCAAAATGGCGAAGGCGGCTTTGGTTACGATCCGGTATTTTTTGTAGCAGAGCAAAACTGTACCAGCGCCGAGCTCACCAAAGCGCAAAAAAATGCGGTGAGTCATCGCGGCCAAGCACTTAAAAAGTTATTACTAGAGCTACAAAACAAAGGCGGCCTGTGAACCTTCCACCACTGAGCTTATATGTGCACGTACCTTGGTGCGTGCAAAAATGCCCCTATTGCGACTTTAATAGCCATGGGCAAAAAGGCGACATTCCTGAAGCTGAATATGTTCAGCATTTAATTGACGACTTAAAAGCCGATTTGCACTTGGTGCAAGGGCGTAAAATTCACAGTATTTTTATTGGCGGCGGTACACCAAGCTTATTAACTGGCGATGCATACACCCGCTTGTTAAACGAAGTCGATAACCTAATTGGCTTAAGCGACAACTGCGAAATAACCCTTGAGGCAAATCCTGGTACCGTAGAAACCGGGCGCTTTAAAGAGTACGTTAAAGCGGGTATTAACCGTATTTCTATTGGCGTGCAAAGCATGCAAAACGACAAGTTAAAAGCACTTGGCCGTATTCATGGTGCCGATGAAGCGCACTACGCTGCAGAGCAAGCTAAGCAAGCCGGGTTAAATAGCTTTAACCTTGATTTAATGCATGGCTTACCGGGGCAAAGCCTTGACGATGCACTGAGCGATTTAAAAAAAATAATTGCTTTAAACCCGCCACATATTTCCTGGTATCAGCTCACTATTGAGCCTAATACACAATTTGCATCCAAACCGCCCACTTTGCCACAAGATGAAACCCTATGGGATATTCAAGAGCAAGGCCAAGCACTACTTGCTCAAGCCGGTTACATACAATACGAAATATCGGGCTATGCAAAGCCAGGCTTTCAATGCCAACATAACTTGAATTATTGGCGTTTTGGCGATTATCTCGGTATTGGCTGTGGCGCTCATGGTAAGGTGACTGATGCAAAAACCGGCATTATTACCCGTACTGAAAAAATTAAGCATCCGCGCGGTTACATGGATATGCTTAAGCCGTACTTGTATAAAAGCTGGCAAGTAGAGCAAGACGATTTAGCCTTTGAATTTTTTATGAATCGCTTTCGCTTAGTCGAGCCTTGCCCTATTGATGATTACAGTGCGCTGACTAATCAGCCATTGCAAAGCCAACAAGCAGCGTTAACTAAAGCAATAAATGCAGGTTTGTTAATACAAGAAAACGGCCACTGGCAAGTTAGCCTCAAAGGGCATCGTTTTTTAAATGACCTGCTAGAATTGTTCGTGTAGTGGTTTTAACCACGCGCGATAAACATAAAATACAAGCAAATAAATATAATACACCCTAATGGGTTTCTAACAACAAAGGGAAAACAATGCGTAAACTTACCTTTATTGCAGCAGCCGTGAGCGTTGCTATTTTAGCCGGCTGCCAGCAGGCACCACAACAAACAACCCCGGCGCCTGCAGTTCAAGCGCAACCTGTGCAAAGCGAAATCGACAAAGCGAATGCGTTTTTTGAAGATACCTTTAACCGCGATGTGATGAGCAGCCCGGTTTATCAAACTTACATGGGTATTAAAAAAGATTACGATAAATGGGATGACGGCAGCGAAGAGCAAAAACTAAAAGACCTTGCGCAAGTAAAAGAAGACTTAGTTACTTTAAATGCTATCAACCGCGACCTGCTTGATGATGCCACTAAAGTAAGTTACGACTTAAAAAAACAAGACCTAGAAAGCTCGATTGCTGATTTTAAATGGCGTTACCATAACTACCCGGTTAACCAAATGTTTGGTACTCACTCTATGGTGCCTGCGTTTTTAATTAACCAACATTCAATTAGTAATGTTAAAGAAGCTAAAGATTATATTGCGCGTTTAAACGGTGTACCGACTGTATTTGATCAGCTAATTACTGATTTAGAAACCCGTGCTGATAAAGGCATTATTGCGCCTAAATTTGTGTTCCCACATGTTATAGATTCGAGCAAAAACATCATTCATGGTGCGCCGTTTGAAAAAGGTGAAGACTCAACACTATTAGCCGACTTTAAACGTAAAGTAAGTGCTCTTGAAATTAGCCAAAATGAAAAAGATGCCTTAATTAGCGAGGCAACTGATGCATTAAAATCAGCCGTTAAGCCTTCTTACTCTAAGTTAATTAATTACTTAGCACAGTTAGAAAAACGTGCAGATAACCGCGATGGCGCATGGAAACTGCCTGACGGCGAAGCGTTTTACAATAACGCACTTAAGCGCACCACAACAACTGACTTAACCGCTAAAGAAATTCATGCCATTGGCCTTGCTGAAGTAAAACGTATTCATGATGAAATGCGTGAAATTAAAGACAAAGTAGGCTTTAAAGGTGATTTAAAAGCGTTTATGCAGTTTATGAAAACGGATAAACAATTTTATTATGCCAATGACGAGCAAGGTAAACAGCGTTATTTAGATGAAGCCACTGGCCTAATCAACACCATGAAAACTCGCCTAGATGAGTTATTTATTGTTAAGCCAAAGGCTGATCTTAAAGTTAAAGCCGTTGAAGCATTCCGCGAAAAAGCAGCAGGTAAAGCATTTTACCAACAACCTGCGCCAGATGGCTCACGCCCTGGTATTTACTACGCAAACCTTTACGACATGGAAGCAATGCCAACGTACCAAATGGAAGCATTAGCATACCATGAGGGTATTCCGGGTCACCACATGCAAATTGCCATTTCACAAGAGCTTGAAGGTGTACCTAAGTTCCGTAAGTTTGGTGGCTACACCGCTTATATTGAAGGTTGGGGCTTATACTCAGAGTACATTCCTAAAGAAATGGGCCTTTACTCAGACCCATACTCAGACTTTGGTCGCCTTTCTATGGAATTATGGCGTGCGTGTCGCTTAGTCGTTGATACCGGTATTCACGCAATGAAATGGACTCGCCAAGAAGGTATTGATTACTACGTGAATAATACGCCTAACGCCACATCTGACGGTGTTAAAATGGTTGAGCGTCACATTGTAATGCCATCGCAAGCGACAGCTTATAAAGTGGGTATGCTTAAAATTTTAGAGCTGCGTGAAGATGCTAAAAAGCAACTAGGCGATAAGTTTGATATTCGTCAGTTCCACGACGTTATACTTAAAAATGGCCCTGTACCACTTAACGTATTAGAGAACTTTGTAAACGAGTGGGTAGCAAGTAAAAAAGCTTAATACTTGGTTATAAATAGAAAAAGGTCGCTGATGCGGCCTTTTTTGTTTTATAGTAATAAAAACGCTCAGAGGTAGAGTTAATAATGGATTTAAGCATACAATTACTTAATGCGCGCATTGCTAAGCATCAGCTAGACGAGCTCGATAACGACTTTAAACAGTTAAGCCCGGCTCAGCAAACATTACAGCTAAACCACCTTTACGAAAGTGCTTTGCGGATGAGTATTAAATACGACTTTATGCAAAATGTGGCAACACGTATTTTAACAACCAACACCCCACCAGCACCTTTTATAAACCAATTAACAACAACTGATGCATTAACGTTTTTTACACCTGCATTAAAAGAAAATAACGGCTTTTTAGCACAAGACAGCCAAGGAAATAATGTACTGCACAATGTATTTAAACACGCCAATGCTCAAGAGCTGGCGTTTAACTATGTGCGCTCATTAATGCTATTTGAATCTAACGATAATTTAGTAAAAGCCCTTGCACAAACAAATGCTCGCGGCCTTACCCCTGTTGCCTGTTATATCGCCTATGCTGATAAACCTAGCACACCAATAAAGCATGAATTTTCAGCATTATTAGCGCTTATGGAAATAGAGCAAAAACAAAATCCAACCGCTAAACAGCAACTGGTAAATATATTAAAAGGCGCTGATATAAACGAAACTAGCATTTTACTTAGCGCTGCTTACCTACAGCGCTCAACCGCGCAAATTGCCCACTTAGTTAGAGCAATTTAGTCACTTAAGTAATATTCAACACTGGTGACCACCCTCACCTTTTTGATATGTGGCGTATTTGAATCGCGATTGCTAATGCTAAATTGCCCTTGGCGAGCGGATTTTATTTTACCAAGCTTTGAGTTCGAATCTTTAGCAAATTTGTTGGCAACTTCACGGGCTTTTTCTGTAGCCTCTTGCACCATTGCAGGCTTTATATCGTTAAGGCCGGTAAATAAATACTCAACTTTGGTTTCGTAACTATTTTGCACAATGGCAATGCCCTGTTTAGCTAATTGACTCACTTTACTCAGCGCATTTTGTACTTTGTCGGGCGCGTTCGAATACACAATAATATTAACGCGTACCAAGTAACGAAATTTTTGATTATCGTTAGCGTATTCACGGGCTTGCTTATCAATAATCGACTGGCTACCCGTGCTTATTTCGTCATCATCAAAGCCATGTAGCTTTAAAAATGCAATAACAGCATCGTTTTTTTGCTCAACCCGACTAACCAGCTTTTCTAAGTCGTTGTCTGCATCGCTGTATTGCAGCGGCCAAATTACCGTATCGGCGCTAACTTCACGCTCTGCTAACCCTTTAACCTGCACACTACGTTCCATGCTTTTTACATCTACTGCGGCACTTTTAATAATAAAGCCTAATAAAATTAAGCCTATACTTAGGCAAATTGCGGCTATAACGGTGTAAAAACCGGGTGTTTTATTCACAAAAAACTCCTTGATTGATATCAATAATAAGTATCTATGCGCTCGAAATAACTCAGCAAACAGGGTACATTGAGACTATAAATAACGCAAAATATAATCAGCCAAGGATATGCCATGAGCTTAAAGCGCATCAGCCAATTTTTTAATCCGGCCTCGGTAGCCGTTATTGGCGCCTCGAATACCCCCACACGCGCGGGGTTTGTGGTTATGCGCAATTTATTACAAGGTGGGTTTAAAGGGCCAATCATGCCCGTAACCCCTACCCATAGTGCGGTACACGGTGTGCTTGCCTACCCTGATATTGCCGCGCTGCCCAAAGTGCCCGACTTAGCCGTTATTTGTACAAATAAAAATACCTTACTGAGTATTATCGAGCAGCTAGGTGAGCTTGGCTGTAAAAGTGCAATTGTGATTGCTGATGGGCTCTCATTGAGCCAAAAAACAGCTTTAAAGCGCGCTGCAAATGCCCATCACGTTACTTTGCTTGGGCCTAATTGTTTAGGGCTGCTTATTCCGCATATTGGCCTTAATGCCAGCTTTTCTCACACAGTTGCAGCACCAGGGAAACTGGCATTTATATCGCAATCCGCAGCGGTGTGTTCCACTATTTTAGATTGGGCTAAAAATAAAGAGATTGGCTTTTCGTATTTTGTTTCGGTCGGTGATTGCCTAGATATCGATTTTGACGAGCTGCTCGATTTTTTAGGCCGCGATGCTAAAACCAAAGCGATTTTGCTCTACATAGATAATATTGAAGATATTCGCGGGTTTATCTCGGCAGCACGGGCAGCGGCCTTTAGTAAGCCAGTTATTGCCATTAAAACGGGAAAAACCGGAGCAGGTGCACTGGCTGCTGAAATTCATACCGGTGGCAAGCAAAGTTCAGATGCAGTGTACGATGCGCTTTTTCAACGCGCCGGTATGCTGCGTGTTAGTGATCTGCGCGAACTTTTTGCAGCCACGCAAACACTTGCCATCCACCCTAAATTACTAAAAGTTGAGCAGTTAACCATTTTAACCAACGGCGGCGGCCCGGGGGTTATGGCGGTCGATGAGCTTATTTTAAATTCGGGCAAACTTACCCAGCTTAGTGAGCAAACGCGCTCCGCACTCAATAAAGTTATTCCGCAGTCAGATACTACATCTAACCCTGTCGATATTTTTGGCGACTCTGCTCCGGCGCGTTACAAGCAAGCATTAGAAATTTTACTTCGCGCCGAAGAAGTTAAAAACTTACTTATTATTCATACCCCTTCGGCACTTGCACCAAGTGAAGACTATGCCGATATGATAGTGCAAACCTTACAAAAAATACCAAAGATGGCACGCCCTTATGTAATGACCAACTTTATGGGTGAAGATGCGGCTTATGCCGCGAGGCGTGTTTGCTCTAACCACACTATTCCAACCTATCGTACGCCTGAGGGTGCGGTTGGCGCATTTATGCATTTAGTTAGCTACCGTCGTAACCAAAAACATTTAACGCAAACACCCGAATCAAATACCGATGATGCAAAAATAAATAAATCAGCGGCCACTTCGCTCATTAACGAATTTTTAGAAGAAGAGCAAAGCTACTTACCCACTCATCAAGCAAGCCAAATTCTTAGTCATTATGGTGTTGAGTGTATTCAAACAGAAGTAGCCTACACGCCCACAGAGGCGCGTGAGCAAGCAATTGAACTAGGCTTTCCGGTAGCGTTAAAGTTGATTAGCCCAAGTATTGCCTCAAAATCAGAAGTAGGGGGCGTGGTTCTTAACTTAAACGATGCAAACGAGGTTGAGCAAACCGCCTTTGCCATGCTGATACGAATTAAAAACACCTATCCAGATGCTGTTATTGAAGGGTTTTCATTGCAAAAAATGGCGCCGCGCGCCGGCGCTAATGAGCTGCGAATCGCCATTAAAACTGAGCCTAATTTTGGCCCTGTTATATTACTTGGTGAAGCGGGTAATGGGTTAGAGTATGCCCAAGCAGCCGTTGCTTTGCCGCCGCTTAATATGAACTTAGCTAAATACCTCATTGCAGCAGCAAACGATAAAGGCGTATTAAAAGATCGCATTTTGCCAGAAAAGGTCGACAAATATCGCTTGTGCGCCCTGCTCACACGTATATCTCAACTTGTTGTCGATCAGCCCGATATAAGTGCCATGGAACTTAATCCTATTTTAGCCAGCAATGGGCAATTTTTAGTACTTGATGCCACTATTAGTGTTAATCGCTATCAGGCACGCAGCGATCGTAAACGTTTATGTATTCGCCCTTACCCTATTGATCTTGTAGAAGAAGTAACCCTTAAAAATAATACGCGAGCTACATTAAGGCCTATTCGTCCAGAGGATGAAAAAGCCCACCAAGAGTTTGATCAATCACTCAATAAAGAAGATCGTTACAAACGCTTTTTTGGTGAGCTGCCCCAGTTTAACCACGATCAACTCGCAAAAATGACGCAAATAGATTACGACCGAGAAATGGCCTTTATTGTATGCCAGCGCTTTGAAGGTAAAAGCCGCACCCTAGGTGTAGCACGCGTTATTATGGACCCTGATAATTTACATGCTGAGTTTGCAACCGTGGTTCGCTCTGACTACCAAGGCTTAGGTCTTGGCAGGCTGCTTATGAGCGCTGCAATAAATCATTGTAAGCGCCAAGGCGTAGAAGTAATTGAAGGCATAACACTGCCTGAGAACACCGGCATGATTGAGCTTGCCCGTAAGTTAGGTTTTACAATTAGCCGCGATTTTGAAGAAGGCAGTATTAATATGCTGTTAAAGCTAAACACATGAGTAGCACAGCAAGGCAAACTTTAGCGCAGGTATTTGAAGGGACTGGCGATTACCGCAAAGCGGGGCATATACTCGACACCGCGCTAATTGCTTTAATTATGCTTAACGTTATTGCCATTGTGTTGGAATCAGTACCGAGTATAAACAAAGTATATTACCCGCAGTTTTTACTTTTAGAGGTTATTTCGGTGGCTATTTTTAGTCTTGAATACCTTGCAAGGCTTTGGGCCTGTGTCGATAAAAGCAAATACGCGGCTATAAAAGGTTCAAACGCAAAACGCCGGCTGCATTATTTTTTATCACCTTTGGCTCTTATCGATTTAATAGCCATTTTACCCAGCTTGTTAATGTTTGTGTTTCCTCTGGATTTGCGTTTTTTACGTGTATTAAGGCTGTTAAGAGTATTTAAACTTACCCGTTATTCACGTGCAATGCAGTTGTTATTACAAGCATTTAAAGACGAAGCGAGCTCGTTACTGGCCGCGTTTTTTATTATGTCGGTACTGCTAATACTTGCCTCCTGCGGTATTTATTTATTGGAGCACGATATTCAGCCAGATAAATTTGGCTCTATTCCTGCGGCTATGTGGTGGGCTATGGCGACCCTCACTACGGTTGGGTATGGTGATGTTGTACCGCTAACGCCACTTGGTAAACTATTTGGTGGCGTAGTCACTTTGGTGAGCATGGGAATGGTGGCAATTCCTACAGGCTTGCTTGCCTCTAGTTTTTCGGAGCAAATACGTAAACGCCGGCAATTTTTTGAAGATGCCGTACATGAGCAAATTCACCAAGGCAGTTTAGATGACTCACAGCGTTTGCACTTAGAGGAGCTGCGCTACAAACTAGGTTTAAGTAAGCTTGAGGCCAATAAAGCAATTAAAACGCAGCTTAATCAACGCAACAGCCATTTATTTTGCCGCCACTGTGGTAAACGCCAATAAGCTTATTTTTACTGGTTAAATATGTTGCCCCAATCTTGTTTGATCAGTGCGGGAACAGCTTCTTTAGGTACTGGCTTACTAAATAAATAGCCCTGAAAATGCTTACACCCTAACTGCTTTAAAAACTGCAGCTGTTGTTTGTTTTCAATGCCCTCAGCCACACACTCTTTACCTAAGCTATGAGCTAAGGTAAGCGTTGATTGAATAATGGCTTCATCATCCGAGTCCACGCCAATATCTTGCACAAAACTTCTATCTATTTTTAGTACATCGATAGGAAAACGCTTTAAATACGTTAATGAGGCATAGCCTGTTCCAAAGTCATCCATGTAGAGCTTACAGCCAAGCTTTTTCAGCATTTCCATACTGTGCAGCGCATGTTTAGAGTCGCGCATTAAAATAGACTCGGTAATTTCAAACACTATGGCTTCTGAGGGCACATTAGCGTGGCTCAACGCTTTATGAATGTCGGTTACAAGCTCTTCGTATTCAAAATCAAGTGCAGAGAGGTTTATCGACAAGTACAGCTGTGGTGAAATCTCACGCCATTGTTTAAGCGCTTGCAACGCACGGGCAAAGGTTTGCAGCATAATTTTTGTTATTAACCCTATGCTCTCAGCCGCTAAAGAAAACTCTTGCGTGGGCACTAAAGTGTTTTCAGGCCAGCGTAACAACACTTCAAAACCTTCGGTTTTTTGAGTGTGCGCATTCACTATAGGCTGGTAGTAATTGCAAAACTCTTGCTCTTGATACGCTTTAGTTAGCAAAGACTCTAAATGCAGGGCTTTTTGTACATGCTGGTTCATCTCCTGCTTGTAAAACTTATAACTGCTTTCGAGCGACTCTTTTGCATGGTACAAAGCTATACTGGCAGCTTTTAACAGCGCAGCATGATCTGCGGCATCATCAGGCGCTATTGCTACCCCGATACTTAAATTAACATTTACCACCTGGCCATTAAATTCCATATTTTGGCTTACAGAGTCTATTAATTTAGAGCAAATAAGTAATACTTCTTCAATTTGCTGCACATCTTCCACCAGCACCACAAATTCATCGCCACCAAAGCGTGCAACACTTGCAGAAGGACGCAAGGAGCGCTTAATACGCTTAGCCACTTGCTTTATTAGCTCATCAGCCGCTTCACGTCCAAATGAGTCGTTAAAGTATTTAAACCGCTTAATGTTTATGTGCAGCATAGCTACTTTACATTGATGATTTTGCGCTTGCTCAATCGCATGCTCAACCCTGTCGTTAAACAGCATACGGTTAGGCAAACCGGTTAATGAGTCATAATTGGCTAAAATATGAAGCTCATTTTCAGCCAATTTTTGCGCATGAATATCGGTTAAAATAATAACGTAGCTGCTTAAACGGTGTTCGGTGTCGGCCACTGCACTTATTTTTACTAACACATGGCGCTGCTCACCACTGGCAAGGGTGACTAAGTCTTCACAGGAAAAATGCTCACCCACATTCAGCTTTTGCATTATCCGTAAATAGTCAAAGCGATTACTTCGCGATATACCTAAATTAAGGGCGCGGCTAGAGCGTGGCTCACTAGGAAAGTTAAAGGCCGTTTGCAACGATTTGTTAGAGGCGCGAACCGTAAAGTTTTTATCAAGAATAAATACCCAATCACGGGTTTGCTCAAACGCAGCGGTAAATAAGCGGGCATGCTCTTCAAACACCATTTCGCGGGTCATATTGGTGTAAGTACCCGCAACTTTTTTAGGAAGTTGTCCGCTCCATTCCACCACTTTGCCAAAGTCTTTATACCAACGCCAATAGCCTTTAGCGTGGCGTAAACGATAAGTGCAATTAAAGTAGCCTTTATCGGTTGATAAAAATTCTAACCATTCTAATCTGAAAAGCGCTTTATCTTGCGGGTGAATTTTAGCTAGGTAATCATCCAGGCTCACGCTTTCTTGATCATACCCCAGTTCATTACATAAGCGCGGCTGGTAAATACTACTCGATGTAGACTGCCAATCCCACATGCCCGACTCACTACCCTCTAAGGCTAGTTTTAATCGCGCTTCACTTTCTTTACTTTCTTTATTAGCGGCCAGTAATATGCGCTGAATTTTGTTGCGGCGCATTACCCAAAAAGCAATAAATGCGATAAACAAAACGCCATAAAGCACCATAAAATATGGCGCTCGCCACAGAGGATACTTAACACGAATTTTTAGCACTGCAGGCGGCGTGTACTCGCCGGTTAACGGATCTTTAGCCCATACTTTGAGCTGGTAATTACCTGGATTTAATTTAGGGAATAACACCCGATTATTATTACGGGTGTAGGTTTTTTGGCCGTTATCGAGCTGGTACTCATAAATTATGCGCTCTTGATAGCTAAAGGCCATCGCCGAAAACGCCACTTCTAAACCGATATCATCATGGTTAAGGACTATTTCATTTAATGGCTGTTTTAAATCGATAGATAAGTCGCGCGACATTAAATCAACTCGCGTTATATTTACATGATCAATTAATGAGTGGTAATTTTGATTTTCCATCGGATGAAAATATGTAATGCCCTTTAAGCTGCCATAGGCAATGCGGCCATCGCTTAAATGCGCCATGGCACTGCTGTTAAACTCAGCAGAAAGCAGCCCCTCAGATGTAGTAAACTGCTGAAAATGAAGTGTTTCTGGGTTTAGTCGCCATATACCTTTATGACTGCTCATCCAAATCATGCCATTATCATCAAGCACCATGTCATAAAGTAAGGTACCTAACTTATTTTTTTCTAAGTCAATCGTGTGTACCAATTTGTAACTGGCTGCATCAAGCCCAATCAGGCCAAAATTAGATAGCGAAATCCATAAAATATTGTTGTTATCGACCACGTAAGAAAGCACATTAATAGCCACGTTATCGTGCTGTTTTGGCACTTTATAAATGGTGTTTAATGCTAATGTGGTTGGGTTTACCTGATATAAAATACCCGCATTAAAAAACAGGGGCATATCAGGCTTGGTTGCCAGCGCTGGCGAAAAACCATGCGCCAAAAACGGCTCTATGTTGCTAAAAGCCCCTTCTAATCGGGTGATCTGCTGAGTATCAATATTATATACAAACATACCGTGATCTGAGTGCACATAGTACAAATCACCGTTAGGCATTAAGGTTACGCCGTGTACCCAGCCTTCTATGTAGGCTCTATTGTTGGGGTTTGTTATTGTTGGCTCGTTAATTTGATGCGTTATGGGGTCAAACTCAAACAGCCCACGGTTTGTATGCAACCAAAGCTTTTGCTTATAAGGAATAATTTCATACACGCTAAATTCAGTAGTCAGTAAGTCTACTTTGTGGTTTTTTAAGTAAACCTGGCTGGTGTTAGTGGCTAAATCAATTTCGGTTAAGCCATTATGCGTTGCCAGCCATAGGCTGTTGCCATACTCCGTAATGCCCCAAACCGAAGGATGAGAAAGGCCATCGCCACCCAGTTTACTACCATCTATATTGCCAAAGTGATAGGTATTATTAGACAGATAAAATGCACCATCGGTTTTAGTAGCGAGCCAATACCCTCCCGATTTATCTTTTACCATGTCTATCATACTGGTATCAGATAGGCTGTATTTACTTTGTGTAATACGTGTGTTTTTTACCAACTCTTTGGTATTTAAATCAAATTTAAAGAGCCCTTTATTAGTTGCCAGATCTAGCTTTTCGCCTTCGTTGATGATGCGCCATACATTTAAATCGGCAATAACGGCTTGGTTTTTAAATGCTATGTCGGGGCGTTCAAACATGCCTGGCAAGTCGCTAATATCAACTTGATACAAGCCTTTAACGGTGCCTACTAACAACTGATTATTTTCAATAACCGAAAACGATTTAACGTTGTTTTGATAAATATGCTCAGCTTTGCTTTTTAAATGCTGCAGCGGCCTAATTTGTTCAGAGGCGATATCAAATACAAACGCCCCATGGCTTGTGCCTATAAAAATATACCCATTGTAATGAAAAAGCTCTCTGACTAAGGTGTTTTCGTATTCTTTAGGCAGCTCAAATAGGCTGGTTATTTTACCTGTTTCAATATCTAATTTAGCAAAGTCGCGACCACGCCCAATCCATAAGGTTTTGTCATCAACCGAAGCCATACTAAATACCGACTGGCTTAAAATTTGTTTTTCGCTGGTAGGTTGAGAAATAAATTGCTGGTAGGTGTCGGTACTTGGGTCGTATTTAAATAAGCCGGCAAGTAACGAGGCTATCCAAATATTGCCTGCGGGGTCTTGGTAAATACAATCAATTATGGCTTCTTCAAGCTCGCCATTAGGGCCATTAATTGAAACAACTTGGTAACCATCATAGCGGTTTAACCCCCCTTCGGTAGAGAGCCATAGGTAACCGTTATCATCAAGCAGCATAGTGTTCACATAGCTTTGCGACAGGCCTTCACTGGGGGATAAACGCTTAACCTGTGCGCCAACTTGGCAACTAAATATAGCGATTAAAGCTATACAGCAACTAATGATCCAATGAACGCCTTTACTCATGGCTTGATCCGTTGTTTTTGTTATAGGTATTCGAGTGCGACTATATTTCGATGTGTATAAATATCAAAAAGTGCTTTTAAACCAGGAGTATATGTTAATACTTGGTTAAAACCAAGACTCGTATATAAAGCTGTAATATTTTTATAAGCAAAGGTGTAAAGCGGCATGCTTTGCTGTTTTATAGCGGCGCATACAAGTTGCTTTGCCAGCCCTTTTGCACGGTGCTGCGGGGCAACAAATACGGTAGATAAGAATAAAAAATCGTGTTTATTTTGTATTCGACACGCCGCAACTATCTGCATTTCACTGTAAACAACCCAAACCTGATCTTGCTTATTAGCACGTCCTCTTACGCTATACAGTGCATAAAACTTATTAACTAATGGAATCTTAAGTGTGTCTAACTTTTGTACTGTGTACATATATTAGCTTAGCATTAACGCCAAATACTGCTCAAACTGTTGCTTTAAAAACGTTTGCTCTGCCACTGGGCGGCTATGAATCGTGTTATAAACTTGCTCACGTGTTTTTTTATTACGTTTAATTTGATAAGCCCAAAATGAGGCTTCGTAATCTAATTGAATCTGGTATTTTTGCTCTCGAGGTAAAGCACATAAATTAAAACTCACAACCACTCCTAAGTACGGTTAGTTATCCGCATTTATTATACGTATATTTGAACCCATTTACTGTTTAAAAAGCAACAAACATGGGCAAAAACCAAACTATTTTGGTATTATTCGCTGCGTTCATTTGCCCTCTCCTTATTTTAAACGGAAGTAACCTTGCAGATACAGCTCAATGCTTTGTTTTTATTAGTCGTTTTATTTTTTAGTAAAATTACACTCGCCAATCACAATAGCGTTATATTTAACCGCCCGGCCGACTCAGCTCAAGCAAGCTATGCGCTCGCTTTACTCACATTAGCCTATAAAGAACTTAATTATGAAGTACACATAATTGATTTTAATCGCCAAAATGCCTTATTAGCAGCCAATAATGGGGTGTTAGATGGCCAACTTGGCCGCGATATAAGTATAGAGGCGGACAATAAAAACCTGATCAGAATTAACTACCCACTGTTTGACTATAAGCTTTTACTGTTTAAAAACTGCCAACCCAATACACTCGATAAACTCGATAGTATTGCGGTTTTATCAGGCTATCCAGTTCAGCACCATTACTTAAATGAGCATAAGTTTAACGGCAATATTATTGAAGTAAAAAATATTACGACCCAACTTAACCTACTAGCCCAGCATAAAGTTGATGGGGCAATTATGCTCGACTTTGTGCTTAAAGCCGATAACTTTTCCCTGCCAGAGACCTGTATGCAAACCCAGCTGCTAAGTACGTTTTCGCTCTATCATTATGTACATAAAAAGCACGCGGCTTTGGTAAGTAAATTATTGAATGCTTTAAATAAGCTACACGATAACGGCACTAGTCGCGCATTGCGTGCAAAATACAATTTAAAACTCTAGCATGTACAGCAAGGTTTAAAATTCAAAGCCTTGTTGTTTATCTAAAGTGGCTTGTGATTGCGCAGCTTGGCGCTTTTGTAAATACCGTTTGTAACGTTGTTGGCACAAGCTAAGTACTTTCTTTTTTTGCGCATTGCTTAACGCATTCCAATTAAAGCGCTCATCCCGGCTTCGGTAGCAGCCTTTGCAATAACCTCGGTTGTTTACTTGGCAAATACTTTTACAGGGGCTTGGAATATCAAATATTTCAATTTGTTGCATTGCGCCCCCTAAGTAGAATAATTGCTTTGTATGAGTATAGCGTTATTTATGCACAAAAAAAAAAGCAGCGTTTACGCTGCTTTATTACGCTATTTGCCAACGCAGATGCCTAATGGCTTTGCTCACATACTTTGTTTGTGATTTCAGTTTTGCGTTGAAATGGCTTTGCATACATAGCTAAAACAAGTGGCTTTAGCTCTTCTGGCACTAAGGCTAAACGCTGTTCAAAAGTGGCGGTATCGGGCTCATCAATAACTGCTTGCTTGCACCCACCGGCAATGTAATTTCCTGGGTGTAAGTAAAAAGACTCAACAATGTGCTTATCAATTGTTTGCGCCAGCTCATCAGCATCATCGCAACCGCTTTCAACCGGTTGTCCAAATGCTAAATGCACATGCCCTTTAGCAGAGCTAAATCCTTCAACAATACTTGCTATGTCTTCGCCTGCTGATTTTACGTATTCACCGTGCTGCTGTTTATGATAAAGCTCTTTTGCTTTAGAAATTGCACAAGGCTCATACTGATAAGAAATAGACACAGGAACAATTTTTAACTCTTTAATATACTCGCCAAATTCTTTCTTTTGCTTACGACCATTAAGTTGCAGCATTTTTAAAAGCGCCGGATCTGTTTGATCAAAGCCGTCTTTTGCACGCCCTTCTTTTTGCGCAATCCAAATAGAATTTCCTGCTGTTAACGAGTCATAAATATAGGATGACAACTGCGTTAGCGCCTTAAGCATCTCTTTAGGTGCTTTGGCTGAGCGCTTAACGATAAAGCTTTTATTTAAACGCATCAGCTCGGTTATATACGGTATTTGCAATAAGTTATCACCAATTGCTATACGCACCGTCTTCATTTTATGCTGATACAAACCCCAATTAACAAGTGCAGGGTCCAGCACTATGTCGCGGTGGTTTGATATAAATAAATACGCCTGCTGCGGGTCTAGTTTATCTAAACCCGAAAAGGTAACTTTTGAGGTAGTGCGTTTTATTAGTTTATCTAAATACTTTGCAACTTCGTTTTGTACATCTTCAACGCTCGTAAATTTGCCCCATTTTTTTCGTAAATGGCTTCTCACCAGTGTGCGAGCAATAAAAGGCATAGCGGATATAAAGCACGGTAAGTTGTACTTTGCTATTACATCTATAAACGCATTATCGTTAATTAAACGCGCTAGCGAGGCCGCAACTTCATCGTCGTTGTAAGGTCTTATGTCTGCGTACTTATCTTCTAATTCACTCATTACTGCATCTACAATGTTAAAAAAACGGCACGCAAAACGTACCGTTTATATATAATTTTGATTATAACTCAGCCACTCTTAAATAAGAAATAGCCATTTGGTTATGCTTATTTGCGAGCCATTTCAGTCTATGACCACACAAAAAGGGGTTGGTGCATTGTTTTTTAGTTTTATCAACCTTAATAAGGCTTGTTGACCTTTCAGAGGAAAGGGAGTTCAACCTCAAAAAATAAACAGGCCCCAGCGATATAGCCCGCTAAAATATCATGTTATTTATATTTGAGTGGGCAGACCAGACAATTTAAACTTTTAACAGCAACCTGACTTTTTGTACTAAGCATTTGGTAGTAATAGCATTAACAAAGGTGTGTATTCGTAGTACCTTAAACGCTCTTGCCATTTTACGGTACGCATTTAGATAGGACACACAATGAAAATCACCATTCTCGATAACGCTACTTTAGCTAAAACCTCGTTAACTTGCATTGAAGAACTAGGTGAGCTAACTACTTACGAACTTACGTCACCTGAGCAAGTTGTTGCTCACAGCCAAGGCGCGGACGTCCTTATTACCAACAAGGTTGTGCTAAATCGCGATACGATAAGCCAACTTAAAACGCTTAAGCTTATTTGCGTAAGTGCAACAGGCACTAATAATGTTGATTTAAACGCCGCTGAAGAATTTGGTATTGCCGTTACCAACGTAGCAGGCTACTCAACCCCTTCGGTTGTACAGCACACGTTTTCGTTAGTGACTAATTTATTAGGTAATACACACCGCTACCAGCGCGACTGCCAGCAAGGCGCTTGGCAAAAAAGCGAGATGTTTTGCAGATTAGATTACAGCTTTAATGATTTACAAGGTAAAACATTTGCCATTATAGGCGGCGGAACGCTAGGTAAAGGTGTGGCGACAGTAGCGCAAGCTTTTGGAGCCAATGTAGTGGTTGCAGAGCGTAAAGGCGCCTCTTGTAGAGAAGGCCGTACAACTTTTGAAGAAGTATTAGAAACCGCTGATATAATTAGCGTGCACTGCCCGCTTACTGATGAAACACGCGATTTAATTTCGTTAGATGAGCTAAAAATGATGAAACCCAGCAGTATTATTATCAATACCGCCCGTGGTGGCATTATAAATGAAGCCGACTTAGCCACAGCCCTAGAGCAAAATTTAATTGCCGGTGCGGGTGTTGATGTACTTACTAAAGAGCCGGCAGAGCCTTCTAACCCGCTGGCTAATTACACAGGCGAAAACTTGCTTCTTACACCTCACATTGCATGGGCCAGCACAGAGTCAATCGTGCGCTTAATTAATGAGGTAAGCCTAAATATTGCAGCCTTTAGTAACGGTGAGTCTCGTAACCGCTTGGTATAATAGCAATTTACAACAATAATTAGCCGCATTGAGGCTAGGTTTTACCTGTCTCAAAGTCGCTCATTCTATTTAGTAAATAGCTGTAACGTGTGTTTTCGCTAGGCTAAATAAACGCAGGCTAGCTTAATCGTTAAAAAACCTAAAAAGTGGCTGTTTTTGCTAATGATTTTTATAATTCATCACTTAAAAACAGCCATTACAATCTAACCCCTTGAATTTTATAACTTTGTTATATTGGCCTATTACTTGCTCCTGATAAGTAAATAATTAAATTAAAACTCATCAAGGACTATAACAATGAAAAAATCACTTTTAGCTGCTGCACTTATTGCTCCGTTTTTAACAGGCTGTGTTATTGCCGTATCAGATGGCGAAGCAGAAACGCACTGGGCAGGTAACGACTCATCAAGCTGGAAACATCAGCATAAAAAAAACCGCGAAGCGATTGCAGATTTAACAATGGATAGCAGCTATCAATCTGTTTTAGCGCAATTAAAAACGCCAAACTTTACCGAGCTATTGAAAAAAGATGATGATGTGTATCAGATACTGTTTTACGTGACTAACAGCATTCACTCTGATGGCAAAACAACAAAAGATGAATGCACGCCATTGGTATTTAAAAATGATAAATTGGTGGGTATTGGTGAAAGCGCACTGGGCATGATCACAAAATAACAACGCGCTAGTAGCGTAAAGCAGCCCCGCTTGGTAATAACATTAACGTGTGGGGCCGATTTAAATAACGCTTTAATATAAACACAGCCACATTATAAGTTAAGCGCAACCACCTGATCGCGCCCTGCATCTTTTGCGGCATATAGCCCTAGGTCAGCTTGTTCGAGTAAGGCTTGTTCGGCACTTGCATTGCCGTTTTCCATACTAGCAATGCCAATACTGATTGTTATGTGATCTGCATTTAACGAAGCTTTGTGCTCTATATTGAGGCTGTTTACCGCTTTTCTTAACTTTTGGGCAAATGCTAATGCCTGTTGTTTATTAACATCGGGTAATACCGCTGCAAACTCTTCCCCCCCGTAGCGGGCAATAAAGTCAGTACTACGCTCACATTGCGCTGCTAACGCCTGGGCAACCTGCTTTAAACACTCATCCCCCGCTCGGTGGCCATAGCAATCGTTGTAACGCTTAAAGTGATCTATATCCATTAATAAAACAGACAAACACGAGCCATTGCGTTTACTTCTGCGCCATTCACGAGAGAGGTTTTCATCTAAATAACGCCTGTTGGGTATTTCCGTTAAACCATCAATTGAGGCAAGCATTTCTAACAAATCATTTTTTTGCTTGATCAGTAATTGGTTGCGTACCCGCACTTTGACTATAGACGCATTAAAGGGTTTAGTGATGTAATCCATTGCACCTAATTCAAGTCCTTTTGCTTCATCGGTGTGGCTATTATTAGCCGATATAAACACAATAGGAATAGACTGAGTAATAGGGTTTTCTTTAAGCTGTACAAGCACTTCATAACCATCAATGCCTGGCATCACCACATCTAAAATAATTAAATCGACCTGATTAGATTTAATAAAGGTGAGCGCTTTTTCGCCGCTTTCGACTAAAAATACGTCATGCTCCGAGCCCAGTGTTTTTTCAAGCACCAGCCGGTTAAGGGGATCATCATCCACAATCAGTATTTTAGCTTTTTTCGACATCCCGTCCCCCTAAGGTTTCAATAAATATAATCACTTGCTTTAGCTGAATGATTAGCTCTTTTAAAGTGTGCTGAAGCGGCTCGTTAGTTGTTTTAAGGTGCGTTTCACATTGTTTTGCACACAATGAAAGCCTAATAAAACCTAAGTTACCCGCCACGCCTTTAATGCTATGCACTAAGCGTACCACTTCATCTCGCTGGGTGTTTTCTTCAATTTGTTCTAACTGCGTTTCACACAACTTCGCAAACTTTCCGACCATGGTTGCCAGTAAATTTTCATCAAAATTAAACTGGGTGAGCGCAAAGCTTTGGTCATAAAACTTAGGTTTTATAAAGTCTACGTCTCTGATTGCATCTAACAGCACAGCTGCAACCACAGGTTTAGTCAAATGCTTATTCATGCCGCTACTAAGTGAGCGCTCAACATCTGCAGGTTCACAATGTGCTGTTAAAGCAAAAATAGGCAGCTGGCGCGCGTCAAACTGTTGGCGAATCAATTGCGTTGCTTGGCAACCATCAATATGCGGCATTTGCACGTCCATCAAAATTAAATCTGGTTTTAATATTTGTAGCAGCTCTATTGCATCTGGCGCATTGGTAACCGTTATTACATTTATATGGGCCTGTTTTAGCACACTGCTAATAATGTCTAAATTAAGCGGGTTATCATCAACCGCCATAATAAGTAGACCCGATATATCTTTTTTGACTTCTTCATTATTTTCAGCGGCTTTAGGTGGCTCCGCCCCCGCATTAGCATTTAAGCTAATCAAGCGCTGAGCTAACGCCGTAGCTTTAATATGTTGTGCGTTAATTTGCGTAGTACAAGGCAATGCTAAAGTGTGTTCGTGATTCACCACAACCACAGGGTATGAGTTGCCACTGAGCGTTTCGTGTATAGATTCAACCTTTAATAAATCGTTCAATGTGGTTTCATCAATAATCAGTTGCTGTGCATCAGCAAGCTTTATTGGGTAGCGAAGCGCCTCTTCTAAATCAATAGCTACCACTTGTGAGTATGCATTAACCACTTCGTTTAGCTGTACAGTCTCATCGCTCACAATGGCTAACGTATTAGGTATAAATACACTATTTTTAGCCGTATCTACCGCAAGCGCTAGAGTAAAGAAAAACTCACATCCACGGCCTTTGTCACTATTAATTGCAATTTCGCCTCCCATTAAGGCTACACCATGTTTAACTATAGCAAGTCCAAGCCCAACCCCTTGGTGAATACGCGTAGAGGATTCATCGCCTTGAGTAAAAGCATCAAACAGTCGTCGTTGGTCAGCTTTAGCAATACCTACACCACTGTCTATTACGTGAAAACAAATACGTTGCTGATCTAAAACGTCATTTTCTTCAAGTACCATTTTTAAAGTAATACTGCCTTTATTAGTAAACTTAACGGCATTGGTGAGTAAGTTACCTAATATTTGTTGCAAACGTATTGAATCCCCCACCAGCGCGGGGTTAATGAGTGGATCTATTTCAATATTAAAGCTTAACCCTTTGTTTTGGCACAATGGCGCTGTTAAGCTCTCGCAAATATCAATCAGTTCAACCAAGCAAAAAGGCACCGGTTTAATTTGCGCTTGCGCACTTTCTACACGGGCAAAATCGAGCATTCTGTTTAGCATCAGCAACAAGCTTTGAGCTGCGTTTTTAGCCTGCTTAGTTTGTTGCAGCTGCTTATTTTTTAAGCCTTGCTCTACTATCATATCTAACAGCCCTAACACAGCGTTAAGAGGGGTGCGGATCTCATGGCTTAGATTAGCAATAAAGCGGCTTTTAGCTATTGTTGCGCGTTCTGCGTCATGCTTAGCTTTAGTCAGCGCACTTACATCTTGAATATGAATAACATAATAAGAGGGATCACGGTTTTCATCCCAAACCAGCGACACACTCAGCTGCAGCCAACTTGTGAGTTTTCCTTGTGAGAGCGTTAAATGATAAACCCGTTTTTTATCATCTAATAAGTGACAAAGCGCATTTTTTATTTCTTGCCACTGCGCCTCATCAAACAGCATTTTTAGTGGCTCACCAGTTAAAATATCTTGCTGTGAAAATAACTTACGAGCCGCTTTGTTAACTTGCAATATGGTGTGCTCAAGCGAAAGTAACACCACACTGTTTGCTGCAAACTCTATTGCACTTCTAAATTTAGATTCTGACGCTTTTAACGCCGATAGAGTTTGCTGCTGCTCAGTAATGTCTCGCCCAATTCCCATAGTGCCTAATAAGTGCTGGTGCTCGTTATAAAATGGGGCAATCGTTAATTGATACGATTTGTCGGTGCTATCTATGCGTTGCTCAATGCTACTTTTGGTTTGTAAAACTTGCTTTTCTAGTAGGCTTAACTGTAAATCGTCGCTGTCTAAATCTTCAATACGCTTACCGACTAGGATGGCTTGCTCTTTGCCTACATAGGCTTCAAATGCTTTATTACAACCTAAAAAAGAGCCATCAATATTTTTAAAGTAAATAAGATCAGGCACACTATTTAGCATGGTATTTAATAGCGCTAGGTGTCGCTCTTTTGCTTCGTAGCTACGTTTTAGCTTTTGAGATTGCAGCTGTAACTGCTCATCGAGTTCTTTATTAGCCTCTTGGAGCGACTCAACTAACAGTGCATTTTTATCAAATACATATTTAACGCGAGAAAACCAAGGCTGCCAATTTAAAGGAATGGGGTAATTGGAAAGCGCGGCTTTAGGGGCATCATTTTGTTCAAAATATTGCATTAAATGAGTCATTGGCCTAACAAAAATACGTTGGCTTAACCAAAAAAATACCGCAAACATTAAGCTTAAAAATAACGTTAAAAACGCAAACTCCAAAAGAACTTCATACCTAATTGGCGTGATCACTTTTATTTGCGGCTCATAAAAGGCGGCATGAATGGGCAGGTTCCCCATTGCTTGCATAAAAAACTGCGCATTTGTGTTATTAACTAAGTTTATTTTTTCATTGTCATGGGCTAATTCAGGCCAATAATCTTTTAAGGCTGTTGCTTCATTTAACTGCTTAACAGAGCTGGCTATCACTTGATGCGATTGGTTCATAAACACATATTCGCCTTCGCTTGGTGCCACCTTTTTAAGCCAGCTAGACATGGCCTCTAAATCGTATATTAAAATGATGTAGTCTGACGGATTAGGTTGTTTTTTACGGCCAATAGCAAAATAAGCGCTATCGCGTATTTTAACAATAGCGCTTGAGGTAAGCTGGCCAGGTATAAATGTGGGCTTAAAATTACCATTTAAAATTTTATTAAGCATAGTGCTTTGGCTTTTATTACGCCTTACCACATAGGCAAACCCCGAATCATCAACATAGGCAACAGCCGACAACGATTGCATAAGCGATAACGCGGTATTAAACGTTGGGCTTAGGGTTGTAGCTTGCTGCCATTGGATCAACGCGCGGTTAGAAAAAGCAAACTGCCCTTTACCGACTATTTCGCCTTGGCGCTTGCTAAAGTGGCGGTAGTAGTAATTGTCGTATTGATTAATACCTTCTAGTAAGTTGCGATTGAACTGCTCAACACTAGGCTGCTGATACGATATAAAGGCATTGTCAAAAAAGTCATTTACCGAGCTCATTATATGGCTAACTTGAGCCGACACTTGCTCAAAATCGGCTTGACGTTTTTCTATGGCGCGCTCAACTTTTATATTATACAAGTGCAAACACAGTAAAAATGCCACAAATAAGGGAACAAATAATGCTACAAATAAAGAGCGGTAATAGTCTTTTAGAGGTAAAAATTTCAACGTTTTGCCTAAGTTTTAGCCCGATAGTCAGCCACTAGACTATCGAGCCAAATTGTTCTGCGCAAGTTATAAATTTTCTTCTGCAAAGGAGGCTAAACGGCTGCGCACTACCCCGTTTAAATTAACTGTTGCACTGCCTTCAAAGTCTTTAAAACGCTCAACAATATAAGTAAGGCCGGAGGTAACGGGGGTTAAGTAGTTACTATCTATTTGCGCTAAATTACCGCTACAAATTAGTTTTGTTCCCTCGCCACAACGGGTAATAATAGTTTTAAGCTGAGATGCCGTTAAGTTTTGGCTCTCATCCAAAATCACCCCCGAATTGATATAATATTTGCCATTTGTTGAAGCTCAGCTTGTAGTGCTTTGAGTTCTCCCATTAGATTGTTAACTAAAGCCAATTTAGCCTGTGTCTATCATAAGTTCAAAACTTAAACTCTAGATATAAGCTGAAATTGAGTCAATCGTATTACAAATACTCTTATTGATACTGGCTCATTACTTGCACTTTTTCGAGAACATGACCACATGTAGAGAATAATAGGCTAACAGTGGGAAATATTTACACTATCAATGTAAGGATTACTTATGAAATACTCAAGATTTGCTGCAATGATCATCACCTCAACCATTGCTATGTTTGTAATGATGTATCTCAACACTTACGCAGTATCACATATATGGTTTAGTGAAACGCGTATCTATATGGCGTTGTATATGGGAGCAGGTATGGCAATGATCATGCTGGCCTTTATGCTTGGCATGTACAGTAACAAGAAGCTCAACATGGCTATTTTTCTATTGGCGACAATACTGTTTGCCATATGTCTTTATCTTGTTCGCTCTCAAAGCACAATTTCTGACAGTGCCTACATGAAAGCGATGATTCCTCATCACTCCATTGCTATTCTTACTAGTGAGCATTCAACTTTGGAGGATGTACGCGTGCGTGAATTGGCAAATGGTATTATTAAAGCCCAACGAAAAGAAATAAAAGAAATGGAATGGCTGATTAAAGATATTTCTGAAAATGGAAAGGTCAGCTCACAAGCTCAGGCTGAGCAACGACCGCTCCCAAAGTTTGAAGGCACACTGAACAAAGGAGACTAAGATGACTAAGACAGCTACCCTGTACAGAATGGTCACTGACGAACATATCTGCCCCTATGGTTTAAGGTCGAAAGATTTGCTGGAGAGGCAAGGGTATGATGTAGAAGATCATAAGCTCACGTCTAGACAACAAGCTGATGACTTCAAAGCTAAGCATGATGTCAAAACTACGCCACAAACCTTTATTGAAGGAAAGCGTGTCGGAGGATACGATGACTTAAGAGAGTATTTTGGTAAAGATGAAGCAGGTCAAACTGGCACAACCTACACGCCCGTTGTAGCCATTTTCTCGATAGCTGCACTTCTTGCTGTCGCATCTCAACATTTTGCTTCCGGCTCATTTATCTCCATCAGAACACTGATGCTATTTATAGCTTTTTCAATGACGCTCTTAGCGGTGCAAAAACTGAAAGACCTATACAGTTTCACAAATTCGTTTATTACTTATGATTTACTAGCGATGAGATGGATAAGATATGGTTATATTTATCCCTTCATTGAAGCATATGCAGGTATTGGTATGGTTGCCCAACTACAGCCTCTCGCAGTGGCACCATTTTCATTGTTTATCGGCACAGTTGGAGCAATTTCAGTTTTCAAAGCCGTTTACATCGACAAACGCCAGTTAAAGTGTGCCTGTGTAGGCGGCGATAGCAGTGTGCCACTTGGATTTGTATCACTATCTGAAAACTTATTTATGATCGCGGGAGCATTGATTATGCTGCTGATGTAAAGGTATAGCTCTATTCGGCGGCCCCTTAACTGTTAAGATTAGACCTAGGATGCCAGCCCACACCTTTCTAATTCATATGTAACATTTTTTCTGTCGTACTGGCATCAAGATAACCAGAACTGAGCAAACAATCTCAAAGGTTGTACAAAATAACACTAAAGTTTTTTCATTAAGTTTTATTGTTATGCTCTTGTGGTGGCTTTCGCCACCACTTTATTAGTTTTCAAGTTCCACCATATCTTTCGCTGCAATGTCACCAGACACTAGCTTTACAGTTGCGAAATGATCATTCACAATTTTAGTAATTTGTACCGTTCCTACCTTTTCGATAGTGTAGGGATCTTCACCTTCACTCAATACTATTCTTTCATGGAATCTAATAACACTGTATTTTTGCCCAACCTCTGCGCCATGCTTAGCACCAATACAGATTAGAGTTCGATTATCAGAACTTTCTACTACCTGACCTCTCACCATGTATTTATGATAAAAAGTGGTATTGGAACAACCCACTAAATATAAACCGAATGTAAGCAATAAAAGAGCTTTTATATAGGGTGTTTTCATCACTGTTACCTCATTTGACTAACTAATTATCTATACACTTTTTTATGAATTCATTTGTTTTTCCGGCCAGCCCCCGAAGGTGCTTGATGACAACTCCAAGGCTTATGAACAGAGTTATCTTTGATGTTCTGATCAACAAATTTATAGTAACTTTCTTTAGTATGTGTCCACCAATCATCATGAACATCTGCGCCATACTTACGGATTACCTCCTCAATCCCATCAAGGCTTACGTTTGCGGCATCATAGGCAAGGTGTATTTCACCTTCTTTGATGTTGTAACTAACTTCATCTATACCAAAAAGCTGATCTATTTCTTTTACTAACTCGTCACAGCTTTCTTCTGTGACATTGCTAAGCTTTAGGTTTCGAACAACTAAATTTTGCTCTTTAACGCCAACTCTATGATTTAAATCGCTCATAATTTATCTCCTAATGTGAGTGCGAGTGTTGTTGTTTTTTGTCTTTCATTTCTGCCATTTTGTATTTCATTTGTGGCATCATGTTTTCCATCATTTCCAGATGATGTTCAGCCATCTTGATTTGCTTATGCATTGGCATTGCTTCCATGTTTTTGTGCATGGATTGCATCATCTTCATCATTGAGCGGTGATGTTCAGCCATCATCTGCTTTTGCTTTTCAGGATCTTTTTCAGCTTTAATGGTATGGACTTCCTTTTTCATTTCCATCATTTTTGAATGCATTTTTCCCATGTTCTCATGCGACATTGCCATGCCTTGATGCATATCCGATTTGTTCGCACCTTCATGTTTATTCTCATTGTTTTGAGCAAATAAGCTTGTGGCCGCCAATAGTGAGCTGACAAATAAAATTGATTTAGTTAACGTTTTCATGATTTTTACCTTCTATGTTCTTATTAAAATTTGGAATCCAACTTGGTGTCGATTCCATATAGCTATGGTACTCCGAACCAAACTCGGCAATAGCTTGTGTCTCTTCGCGTTTCGCTAGCTTGACGTAAACAACGACTAAGATTGGAAACATCGCAAGTGTTAGGATGGTCGGCCACTGCAATAAAAAGCCGAACATGATTAGAATGAAAGCTACGTACTGTGGGTGACGACACCTCGCGTACCATCCTGTAGTAGCCAATTGATGGTGTTTTTGCGCGTGATGCAATACGTTCCATGCTGAAGACAACATAAAGAAACCTGCCACAATAAACACCATACTCGCTATATGAAATGGGTCCCAATGGGCATCACCTTGAAATCCAAAGAAAGTATGTAATAAGTGCCCATTTTCATGCGCAAAGAAATTTACTTCTGGATAGGTCTCCGTCAGCCACCCCGACAGAAAATAGATAGTTAAAGGAAAGCCATACATTTCAGTAAATAGGGCAACAATAAAGGCAGAGAACGCGCTTAGACTTCTCCAATCAGTTGATGTTTTTGGTTTGACAAAACTAAAGGCAAAAAAGATAAAAATTGCTGAGTTCAGTATCACCATTGACCATAAGCCATAATCATATGTTTCATTCATCACTGCTCTCCTTTTTATGTGATTCCTTACGTGCCTTTTCTAACCCTTGTATGTAGCCATCGCGATAGGCTTCATTTTTATCCGTGAGTTCTTGAAAGCTCTCTTCCTTTTTGTCATCAGGCGCATGTGAATGATCGTGACCATGTTTGCCGTGACTGCCATGCATAAATACATGCATCAAAGGACATAACAGCAAAATTAAATAGGGAAGAAATTGCAGAACATGTTGTCCATGTTCAAAGATTAAAAAATAGGTGGCTGCGGCAATAAGCACCAATGCAGCCCAACCTGTGGGTGTAAACCAAAATTTAGGGTGCTCATTTTTCATGTTGGCCTCCTAAACGACTTTTAAGACACCGCGATACATTTGCATCTGACAATGAAACTCATGCTCTCCCGGTGATAAGTTCAATAAGGTAATTTGAGTAATTTCATTTAATTTAAGCTGCTCACTTATCTCCAATGATGGAATAAGCATTGTTTCAGCGCAGGGTGATTGATCTTTGCGCATAAACTTCAGAGTGACAGGCTGGCTAGCAGACACTTGAATTGAGGATGGGGAATACACACCATCCCTCACTTCAATGAGTACTTCATTACCTTGAACGATTGTTTTATTGGGTTTATATAGCCAAAACCACCAAACAATCAGCGCGATTAACATTAAGCCTAATAAGTTAATAACCATCATTGTGATTCTCCTTAATGCTCTTTTGCTTTAAAAAAGCGAAGTCGATTTGCATTTGACACTACAGTCAATGACGAAAACGCCATTGCAGCACCTGCAATTACAGGGCTAAGCAGAATGCCAAAGAAGGGATATAGAACCCCCGCAGCAAAAGGAATCCCGGCTACGTTATAGACAAACGCGCCAAACAAGTTTTGTTTGATATTTCGTAAAGTAGCTTTGCTTACCGCTATGGCATCAGCAAGGCCATGAAGTGAACCACGCATTAGGGTAATGTCAGCACTTTCGATAGCTACATCAGTCCCTGTGCCTATGGCGAAGCCAACATCGGCTAACGCTAGCGCAGGAGCATCGTTGATGCCATCTCCTGTCATACCAACAATTTCGCCGCCTTCTTGTAGCTCTTTCACCTTGTTGGCTTTATCTTCTGGCAGCACTTCAGCAAGAAACTCACTAATACCCACTTTTTTAGCTACGGCGGCAGCGGTTTCCTTGTTATCACCCGTTAACATGATGACGCGTATACCATTAGCCTGAAGCCGTTTGATAGCAGAGATTGAGTCTGACTTGATAGGATCTGCAACAGCAATGATTGCTGCAAGTTCACCATCTACAGCAAAGTACATAGGTGTTTTGGCTTCTTTGGCTAAAGACTGTGCTTGTTCAACAAAGCCTGTGAGGTCTATGCCTTTTAACTTCATTAGTTTATCGTTTCCGAAAAGCAGGGCTTTGTTGTTGCAGCTTGCTTCTACACCAAAACCCGTAATGGCGTTAAAGGCTTCAATTTTTAGTAACTCAATATCCTGATCTAACGCACTTTCAACAATCGCTTGCGCTAAAGGATGCTCTGAGCCGCTTTCTAAACTTGCTGCAAGCTGTAGTACGTCTTTTTCGTCAGTAGCTTTTGCTAAAATAATATCGGTTACCTTAGGTGCCCCTTCAGTAATAGTGCCCGTTTTATCTAAAATCATGGCAGTGATTTTAGAGGCGGTTTGCAGTGCCTCACCGTTGCGAATAAGCACTCCGGCTTCTGCTGCTTTTCCTACTCCCACCATGACAGACATAGGCGTTGCCAAACCTAAAGCACACGGGCAGGCAATAATAAGCACAGTAGTTGCTGAAACGATGGCAAAAGCAATGGCTGGCTCAGGTCCAAAGTTAAGCCATGCTAGCGCACTTAACACAGAGGTGATCATCACGACAGGTACGAAAAAAGCTGAAATAACATCGGCCAAACGGCCAATCGGCGGTTTTGAATTTTGTGCTCGTTTCACCATATTGATGATCTGTGCAAGCGCCGTGTCTTTACCAACGCGTGTGGCTCTAAATAAAATCATGCCTGATTTGTTCAAAGTACCTGCGACAACCTCATCTTCTTCAGCTTTTTCAGCAGGCATAGGTTCGCCTGTCAGCATGGACTCATCAATAGAGGTGTGTCCTTCCAATACCACGCCATCGACGGGAATTTTTTCACCCGGTTTTACCTTCACAATATCGTTAAATAAAACCTGCTCAATACCTATCTGAACTTCTTTGTTGTCACGAACCACGGTTGCTGTTTTGGCTTGCAAGCCGATAAGACGTTTAATGGCCTCAGAGGTTTTACCTCTGGCTTTGATTTCTAATGCTAAACCTAAATCAATTAAGCCAATGATCATGGCGGTAGCTTCAAAATAAACATGCCGTGCCATCAATGGAACAGCGTCAGGTGCAAACACGACAACCATCGAATACAACCAAGCCGTGCCTGTTCCTAAAGCAATTAGGGTGTCCATATTGGCTGAATGATTTTTGAAGCTCTTCCATGCTCCTACATAGAAATGCTTGCCTGAAAAATACATAACACCAAAAGTTAAAATGCCTACAACCAACCAAGAAATTCGTTCAAGGTTTGTTTCAACCGTCATTTCTCCAACTACAATGCTGTAGATCATCAAAGGAACGCCGAGTGAAAGGGCAATAAACGTATCGCGCATTAGCTTTTTGTAATATGCAAAATCCGCAGCCTCTTTCTCATCAAGCGCATCTGTTGCTGAGCTATCATCAATTGGCTTCGCGTTATACCCCACTGACTCAACAGCTTTGATCAACTCTTTTGTTTTAGCTGTCCCAGAAACTGTTACAGTCCTATCAGCAAAATTCATTTCCGCACTGACGACTCCAAGAGTTGCATTTAATGCCCCTTCAATTTTGCCTACACAGCTAGCACACCCAGCGCCTTCAATGATAAGCTGTTGGTTATGTGATACTTTCTCCAACGTATTCTCCTTACTTTTACACGAAGAGGATTGAGCTTTTGCCTGACAGCAACAGCCTGATTCAGTTTTTATATTTGTGTTAGTAGCCACCCTTTTTCCTCCTATGTTTTTTTAATTTGCTCAAAGTTTTCGATGAGATGACAAACCATGTTTGCAGTCGGTGCTTTGTCTTCCATTTCTTCCCATCGAGAAAGCGCAGAAGACATTTTTCCTCGAAGTGCCAACATTGCTTGAAACTGTTTTTCTGTTTCTTCGAGCCGCTCTTTGATCAGGCTTCTGACTAATGGGCACGCACTTTTACCATCTTCAGATTCATTAATAATTTCCTTGATATCTACAACGGAAAAACCAAGGTTTCTGGCACTTAAAATGAATTTAAGTCTCGATACTTCTTTATTCGAGTATGACTTGTAGCCGTTCACTGACTTGGCAGGTTTTAACAGTCCCAATCGCGAGTAATAGCGCACCGTATCAGCAGTCGTTCCAAGGCTTTTTGCCAGCTCTGCAACTTTCATGTTCACTCCTTAGTTCTTCACCTAAGTTTGTAATCTCACCTACAGCTTAGACCTGTGTCTAAGACACAGGTCAAGTGATTATTCGTGATTAATAATGCAAAAGCTAAAAACTAATTTTTTGGTAAAAGAGAAATCTCGGTCAAAATCGACAGTATTAATTACTGTAAATGGCAATAACTTGAGCATTTTCATAGTGCCTTCAAAATATCGTACTAATCGTTCAAAACAATTGATTATTTAAATCAATGAATAAGTCATTCTATTTTTGATGGGACTGGCGAAAAAAAGACGCACTGATCCTGTGATTAGCCAATAATTGGTGGACGATAAAGTAAGAGATGGATACCAGATTTTGGTAGGGGTGTACGCTGTAGAATTAGCTCAGAATGAATATTGCAAATACCTTCGTCTTGCGCTTCCACAAGATAGGCATTTAAATGAAAGCTTGTACAAAAACCGCCTTCACAACAAACACAATCACCAGCTTTACATTTTTCACAGTCTTCATCACCATGACGGTTTTTAGAATCTTGCGAATTTTCAGTGTGATAGTGACTATTGTCAATCATTGATTGATGATGCATATTTTTGCTTGGTTGTATAATATGCGTGTCGGATGAGCCATTATGATGCTCTTCACAATTCATTGGTTTAGCAATCGCAAAGCCATGCTGCGTAAGCAACACAGTTATTATTACTATTTTAAACCACCTGAAAAGTCCAAACATTATCATTCCTTCTTTAGCACCTACAATATTAGCCACTTTATAAAAATAATTTTATGATCTTGATCAACCTTTGAACTAAAACCTACGTTCTAACCTAGCCCTTAAAGTCTGCTTCAAAACATTTTATACACACTTTTAATATACGAATTACTCTAGTACTGCTGAGTTTACTAGCACCATAGAACTTTTAAAAACAACAGCAAAGCCACCATTGATAGCCACGCTAATCAGCGCTTGGTCTTCAAAAATTATGCTGCCTAGCTTGTAGTCATGTTTGAAATCGGCCACCTCTAATTGGCTGACAATAAAAAGCTCTTCATAAATTGTTATTAAGATGCCAAAATGCCCATATTGACGTATTGCTTGCCTAAATTGTTGAGTATCATTGAGCCACGACATGATTCTCCTTTCTATACTAGGTTGCTTCCAATAAGTAGCTAATCGTTTTTGTTGTGGCGTAGCACTCTCATAGATAGTTTCGAGATCATTTAACAAGGTTTGCAGTAAAGATTCCGCAAGTAAGCTTGACTTCACCATTAAGGAGGAAATGGATTCATTTTGTCCTACTTCAAATTGTTCTTGGAGTAAGATATCTCCGCCATCAAGCATATATGTGACTTTGTGTATGCTTACACCTGCAAATTCTGGTAGATCCACAATGTAAGTTAATGGCGTAGGGCCTCTACCTTTAGGTAAAAGTGAGGGATGAATATTAAAGGCATATTTTATATCTGTTATGGGCAGTCTATATCCATAGTCAGCAACGACAAAAAGAGTTACTCCAGATTTTATATATTCATCAAGTTCTTCTTTAGTCGGTCTTAAAGAATGTGTCATTATCTTATGTATGCCACAAATTCGTTTAACGATACTTGCGTTTTCCTCTACATCATTAATATAAACAGCTTCAACACTAAAGCCTTGGTTAACCATAAATGTTAAACAGTTTGAAAAGAGATTATTTCCGAAATAGAGGACTTTCATATTCAATTGATCCATTCGATAGCGCTAAAGCCAGCAAAAAGCAAAGGTTGGTGAAGTAAATAAATCAGTAAAGAGTGTTGACTAAGCAATGTCAAATAAGGGTTTATCGCATGTTGATTGGCGGGAGCCAGACGAAAGATTCGGAAATTTGCAGCCCAGATACCGAGCAAGGGCAAAGCCAACCAAGGAAAAAGAGTAACCAAGTCACTAGGATGTTTTGAAATATATTGTTCAATATAGCTAAAAGGCCAATTCCACGGTATTTCTATCGCTATGTATGCGCTAAAAATAAATAAAGATAGCAGCAAAGCAAGTTTAGGTTTCCCCACCAACCAAACTAATAGAAGTGTTGCAACTGCTATGAAGTGTAAAATACCAAAGTAAATCCAATGTTCTGGCAAGGTAAATAGTGAGGATAAAGTCACTAGTAACGCAGCACTAGATATCTTAACCGTTCGCCAAGCTAATTTCTTCGCTGATATACCACCTTGATAGGAATAAACCAGACTGGCACCAACAGAAAACAAGAACAAACTTACAATTATTGCTCTTAGCTCTTTCCAGAAAAAGCCGTTAGGTATGTCTGTTCTAATATAACCAAAATAGTTTAAATCCCAGACAAAATGAAAAGCTACCATCAATATAATTGCGGTAGCTCTCATTAAATCAATGTAGTTATTTCTTCGCATTAAAGCCAAAACTTGATACCAGCAACAAATGCAGTATCACGAGTACTTTGCCCATTTAACTTCGCAAAGTCGGCTGTATTACCAAATTTATTTGTCCACTCAACGCCAACATAGGGAGCAAACTGGCGGGTAAACTCATAACGAACCCTAAAGCCAATCGCGCTGCTTGATAGGCCACTTCCAAGTTCGTTTTGTTTATCGTTTTTGCCATAAAGTGTAATTTCGGCTCGCGGTTGTATAATTAGCTTTTGCGTGAGTAATAGTTCGTACTCTGCCTCTAACGTAAATGCGGTATTGCCTCGCTCACCTACGTATGCTGTCATATCAAGTTCAAACCAATAAGGGGCTAAACCTTGTAAGCCAAAAGCTAACCATTGCCGATTTTCA
>NZ_JAQREL010000064.1:0-256 GCF_028599255.1 Pseudoalteromonas sp. Angola-7 | reverse complement strand
AACTGCCAAGGCATCCACCGTGTACGCTTAGTCACTTAACCATACAACCCAAACGGGTCTTTGTTATGTGACAGTTTAACTTCGCCAGAAGTTAATATTGAATACTAAAGTAGATACCAATTAATCATAAATGATTAAATTGGCACTGAATGATACTGCTATCATTCTTTTTTACTTTTGAAAACTCTTGATAAATACAAAGTATCTATCAGAATTTTATTATCAGCTTTTCCAAATTTTTAAAGAGCATATTAAT
>NZ_JAQREL010000063.1:0-256 GCF_028599255.1 Pseudoalteromonas sp. Angola-7 | reverse complement strand
GTCCCCAAGGGGATTCGAACCCCTGTTACCGCCGTGAAAGGGCGGTGTCCTAGGCCTCTAGACGATGGGGACACTAAAAAGTGTCACTAGGACAACTGAATGGTTTGACTCGTTTCAGACGAGTTTTTAATAACACTACCCTACTATAAATAGTAAGTGGCGTCCCCAAGGGGATTCGAACCCCTGTTACCGCCGTGAAAGGGCGGTGTCCTAGGCCTCTAGACGATGGGGACACTAAAAAGTGTCACTAGGACAA
>NZ_JAQREL010000062.1:0-261 GCF_028599255.1 Pseudoalteromonas sp. Angola-7 | reverse complement strand
AATGATTAAATTGGCACTGAATGATACTGCTATCATTCTTTTTTACTTTTGAAAACTCTTGATAAATACAAAGTATCTATCAGAATTTTATTATCAGCTTTTCCAAATTTTTAAAGAGCATATTAATCAGTTATACCCAAAGGGTAAAACTAACTAACAATCATCTGTGTGGACACTACGAACAAATAAGTTCTAAATCGTATAAGGAGGTGATCCAGCCCCAGGTTCCCCTAGGGCTACCTTGTTACGACTTCACCCCAG
>NZ_JAQREL010000061.1:0-277 GCF_028599255.1 Pseudoalteromonas sp. Angola-7 | reverse complement strand
GTGGAAGTGGTGTGAGCCATTAAGCTAACTTGTACTAATTACCCGTGAGGCTTAACCATACAACGCCAAACGCGTTTTGTGACAGAAACAAGCGACAGAAGTTAATAGCTAAAGTAGATAGATACTTAGACTTAAAAAATATTATCAGATATTTTCCAAATTTAGTTGGTACGTGAAAACGGACTGACACCAAATTTGCTTGGTAACCATAGCGTTTTGGACCCACCTGACCCCATGCCGAACTCAGTAGTGAAACGAAACAGCGCCGATGATAGTG
>NZ_JAQREL010000060.1:0-300 GCF_028599255.1 Pseudoalteromonas sp. Angola-7 | reverse complement strand
GGTAATGATACCACTCAAATAAACGACAACGTTCAAAGTTAGATAAATGTGAATATTGGGTACCCATGGCACACCTCCTGAACTTATAGTTTAGTAAAGGTGGTGCACTTCGACCTTGAATCTGGCTTTTAAAAAGTGCAAAATTTAAGATGGGTGTCTAATTTATTTCTCTCTTTGCTCTGCGAGCAATGTTTTCATTTAACAACCGCATAAACCAGCTGATACTTGATAGGCGCTCTCGGTATTGCTTTACTGTTTGATTAAAAAAGATAAGTTCAACTTTACTTAGCTTTTCACCCT
>NZ_JAQREL010000059.1:0-319 GCF_028599255.1 Pseudoalteromonas sp. Angola-7 | reverse complement strand
ACACTATCATCGGCGCTGTTTCGTTTCACTACTGAGTTCGGCATGGGGTCAGGTGGGTCCAAAACGCTATGGTTACCAAGCAAATTAGGTGCAAAGGAGTAATGACAAGCACGTAGTGCTTCTTTTTCCTTTGCGCAAGGTGCCTCAATGTTAACGCTACGCGCTAAGAGTCACCTCATAAATCTGGAAAATTCTGATAATATTTTTTAAGTCTAAGTATTTATCTACTTTAGCTATTAACTTCTGTCGCTTGTTTCTGTCACAAAACGCGTTTGGCGTTGTATGGTTAAGCCTCACGGGTAATTAGTACAAGTTAGCT
>NZ_JAQREL010000058.1:0-328 GCF_028599255.1 Pseudoalteromonas sp. Angola-7 | reverse complement strand
AACTGCCAAGGCATCCACCGTGTACGCTTAGTCACTTAACCATACAACCCAAACGGGTCTTTGTTATGTGACAGTTTAACTTCGCCAGAAGTTAATATTGAATACTAAAGTAGATACCAATTAATCACGAATGATTAAATTGGCACTGAATGATACTGCTATCATTCTTTTTTACTTTTGAAAACTCTGTACAAATAACACTGTTATTCATACGAATTTTATTATCAGCTTTTCCAAATTTTTAAAGAGCAGAGAATCAAAAACTTCTCAAAATTAAACACACTCTATTCTCAGGTGATGTTGCTACCCGATAAAGAATATTTATTTT
>NZ_JAQREL010000057.1:0-348 GCF_028599255.1 Pseudoalteromonas sp. Angola-7 | reverse complement strand
AGCTAACTTGTACTAATTACCCGTGAGGCTTAACCATACAACGCCAAACGCGTTTTGTGACAGAAACAAGCGACAGAAGTTAATAGCTAAAGTAGATAAATACTTAGACTTAAAAAATATTATCAGAGTTTTCCAAATTTATGAGGTGACTCTTAGCGCGTAGCGTTAACATTGAGGCACCTTGCGCAAAGGAAAAAGTAGCACTACGTGCTTGTCCTTAATCCTTTGCACCTAATTTGCTTGGTAACCATAGCGTTTTGGACCCACCTGACCCCATGCCGAACTCAGTAGTGAAACGAAACAGCGCCGATGATAGTGTAGCATTTGCTATGTGAAAGTAGGACATTG
>NZ_JAQREL010000056.1:0-421 GCF_028599255.1 Pseudoalteromonas sp. Angola-7 | reverse complement strand
ACCGTGATCACCTTTACGGTTATCGATGATTTAGGGGCAGAGCAAACCTTTACCACCACCGTGGATGCGAGCGGCAACTTCTCAGTGGAAGTACCGACGGCACTTGCAGAAGGGCCGTACAGCATTGAGGCCAGCATTAGCGATGATGCAGGTAACAGCACTGATATTACCGGCAGCGGTAACATCGATACCACCGCGCCAAGTGTGAGTGTGGATGCACCAGTGCTCACCAACGACAGCTCGCCAACAGTTACGGGCACCAGTGATGCACCAAACAGCACCGTTACGATAACCTTTACCGATGCAGCCAATGCCGTACAAACTATTGATGTACAAACCGATGCCAATGGTAATTGGAGTGCCACCCCAGCGACTGATTTAGCCGAAGGTAACTACAGTGTCAGTGCTAGCATCACGGATG
>NZ_JAQREL010000055.1:0-427 GCF_028599255.1 Pseudoalteromonas sp. Angola-7 | reverse complement strand
TTGTGCGTGTGTTCCCTGCTGCATCTGTGGCTGTGGCAATCACAGAGCCTACATCCAGTAGTGATACATCAAGCCCCACCAAAGACCAATTACCGTTGGCATCGGTTGTGGTGGTGTAAGTTACACCGACTCCCCCGCCAATAAGTTGCTCGGTGATGGTGATTTCACTGCCTGCTGGCAGGTCAGACGTACCACTGAGGGTAACCAATAAACCAAGCTCGAAGGTTGGCGTAAAGGCAAGGATTGGTGGCGTTACATCCACTTCACCGCTGTCTGTCCCTGTGCCCGTGTTACCCGCTGCATCCGTGATGCTAGCACTGACACTGTAGTTACCTTCGGCTAAATCAGTCGCTGGGGTGGCACTCCAATTACCATTGGCATCGGTTTGTACATCAATAGTTTGTACGGCATTGGCTGCATCGGTAAA